>JALLOH010000269.1 GCA_027717655.1 Acidobacteriia bacterium AH_259_A11_L15 | reverse complement strand
GAGTGCGCTACTCGGTGCTGCTGGAGCCCATCTCAAGCGACGTCATGTTCGCGGCAGGAAGAAAAAGAACCCCGTCGCCAGCAGCAGCGTAAAAAAGGCCACCACCAGCGAGGTGACCGCCAGCGAGCGCTGCAGCCGCCGCCCGGACGCCGAGCCCGGTGCCAGCGGCCCCGCAAAGTGGGACGCCGCCTCTGTGCTCCGCTTGATCTCAAAGCTGATAAAGGTGGAGATGCCCACCAGCAGGAACAGGAAGAAGAACGCCAGGAAGAGCGTGTCCACCGTCAGGGTGGCGGCCGCCAGGATTTCCAGGAAGGCGATCAGCGCCAGCCAGAGGTAGTCGCGGTTGGTGCGCGCCGAAAACAACTTCATCACCGCAATGAACAGCACCAGCCGCGAGGTGGCCGGGATCAGCCCGTCCGGCCAGCCGCCCGACAGCAGGTAAAAGTCCACCGCGTAGAAAAAGATATAAACCACCGTCAGCGTGCGCACCGTCTGGGGGGAAAGCTCCGGCTCCCGCCGGCGACGGTAGTTGAGCGCCTTCAGGATCAGCGCCCCGCCCATCACCAGCGTGGAGAACAAATCCAGCTTCCCCGTGGTGGCCAGCGCCAGGTAGCCCACCGTCAGCAGCAGAAACAGCGACACCTCGAAATAGCGGTGCACCGCCGTAATCGGTGTTGTCCCTGCCTTGTTCATGCCCGCACCGTTGCCTTCATTCTAGGCTCCGCCCTCGAGCATAGCCGCAATCTTTCTTGTGGCCGCCCCCACGCCCAGCCGC
>JALLOH010000268.1 GCA_027717655.1 Acidobacteriia bacterium AH_259_A11_L15 | reverse complement strand
GTATTCTGCGAGAGAGAGGAAACGAAAAAAGGAGAATGGCTCGGCTCCCCTATGGGTCTGATCCGGGACAACAAGTCGGCATTGATCGAGCAGAACCGATTGCATGCCAGCGACACCGGGTCACCGGAGGTGCAGATTGCGCTGCTGAGCGAGCGCATCAACGGCCTGACGGAGCACTGCAAGACCCATAAGAAGGACCATGCGTCCCGGCGCGGCCTGATCATGCTGGTCAGCAAGCGCCGGCGCCTTCTGGACTACCTGAAGAACAACGACACCGAGCGGTACAAAGGGATTGTCGAAAAGCTCGGTTTGCGGAAGTAAGCCCGAAGCTCGGGCTGATCCAGCAAGTTGGTTTTTCCGCCCGCAAGGGCGAAGGTAGCGACCCGAAGCCGAGGAGACGCCGGGTCGCTTTTTGATTTTGCCGATGGGCAGTAGCGCAGGGTTGGCCCCAAGCCTTTCCCCGGCCCGCGGCCCTTTTTCGATTCCTTACCCATTTCCATTCGTAGGTCGCCGCGCTCGCGTGGGCGCTGGCGGCCGGAGGAACAACAATGCACAAGGTAGAAATTGACATCGGCGGACGCCCCTTGACCCTCGAGAGCGGGCATCTCGCCAAGCAGGCGAACGGCAGCGCCTACGTGCGCTTTGGCGACACCGCGGTGCTGGCCACCGCCTGCGCGCAGACGGAACCACGGGAGGGACTGAGCTTTTTCCCGCTGACCTGCGACTACCGCGAGTACCAGTACGCGGCCGGTCGCATTCCCGGCGGGTTCTTCAAGCG
>JALLOH010000267.1 GCA_027717655.1 Acidobacteriia bacterium AH_259_A11_L15 | reverse complement strand
GCTTCTTTACCGACACGTCGATGTAGAAGCTCCGGATCCCGCTGACGCCAAAGGAGTCCGGGCGAGCCTGGCTCTCATAGCCAAGATAGCCACCCTGGCTACAGGGGGAGCCCGGGCGAACGGTCAATTGAGTGCCCACGCCCTGGTAGGTAAACCCATAACCCTTCTTCCGGCAGGGAGGAGCCGAACAGGCAAGGGAGTCATCGAGGACGTCTCCCCGGTTGCAGGAAGGGGCCGAGCCCGCTGCGGGACGCCCCATGAAGATCAACTCCGGAGGGAAGCCGTTGCTGTAGCTGTGATAGTAAATGTTGAGGCCGCTATTGAGAGTGCGAAGGTTATAGACGGCGGAGGACTCGTGGGCGGCCCGGCGAGCCCGGCTCAAGTTGGGGATAGCAATGGCCGCGATCACCAGGATAATCGCTACTACGATGAGCAACTCGATTAGGGAAAAACCGGCCCGGGCGCGATGGGTATTGTGCCGCACTAGGTCCTTTTCAACTCCAGTCGGTAAGTACAGAGGTGAAAGGGGGGAGTGTGTGTTCTCCCCCCTTCGGCAAAAGCAACCTAACTTCGGGCCACGACTAGAGCGGACCGCAGTTGACGTCGGCGATGGAAACGCAAGCTCCAACCGGATTCCGCACGATCAACATCGACGTGTCGGTAAAGAAGCCGGCATTGCCGCTGGAGGGCCGGCTGATCGGCTCCGCCTGGATACCGTAGGTGGCGAAACCGGGGCCCGGGGGGGGTACAGCCCGCGGCCGCAGTGGTCAAGACAGCGACGGGGG
>JALLOH010000266.1 GCA_027717655.1 Acidobacteriia bacterium AH_259_A11_L15 | reverse complement strand
ACGGGCAGGCCGGCCACCGTCTCGGCCGATTCGACAGCCTGGCGAATGGCCTCCACAGCCGCCTCCAGGTGGACCAGCGTGTCCCGGCGGAAGCCCTTGGACTCGACCACGCCGGTGCCGCGCAGGTCAATGCGGCCGGTCTCGCGGGCTTCGCAAATCAGCGCGGCCACCTTGCTGCTGCCGATATCGAGCGCGACGAGTTGGCGGTCGCGCGGCTTCATGGCGCCTCCGGAGTGGGCGAGAGCTCCGGGTTGAGGACAAGCTGGCCCCGGTAGCGCAAGTCCACCGCCCGCACTTCCTCGCCGCTCTCCTGCCAGAGGGAGCGGTGGTCGAGATAAGCCTGGAATTTTTCCCGGTAGCGGGCGCGGCCGAAGTGCAGCCAGACGGCGCCGCTCTCTTCCACTACGCTGGCGCGGAGGTTCGCCGGGTCGCTCAAGTCAATCTCGGAAAGGTGCGCGCTGTAGTTTTTCCCTTGGCTATCCAGGTCCGCCAGGAATTCAAGGTAGAGCACGACGCGCGCCCGGCGCGCCTCGGCCGGGAGCGTTTCCGGCAAGCCGGTGAGCACGGGGAAGGTGTAGGAAGACTCCTCCGGCAGCGGCAGGAGAACGCCGGCGGCGTCGGTCAACCACAGCGAGGGGCCGCGGCGGACGAAGGCCACCGGGGTCCGCTCGCGCAGATAGACGCCGAGGCGGTTCGGCAGCAAGCGCTGCACCGTAGCCGCCTCCACCCAGACGAGCTCCTCCAGGCTTTGCCGGCGGGTCTCTGTAATCCCCTCTAGTCCTGATT
>JALLOH010000265.1 GCA_027717655.1 Acidobacteriia bacterium AH_259_A11_L15 | reverse complement strand
AGTTCTGCCCGTGCCCGCCCCGGCGACCGCCGAGCTGCTGCGCCAGGCGCCGACCTACTCGTCCGGGATTGAGAGGGAACTGGTGACGCCGACGGGCGCGGCGGTCGCCGGGGCGGGCACGGGCAGAACTCCGTGGGCGGTCTGGACCCGACCTCCGCCGAGGTTCAGCGCCGAGCAGGCGAACTGCTCGATCCCCAGCAGCTCAAAGGCCACGCAGGCGCCGGCGATATCCAGAATCGAGTCCACGGCGCCAACCTCGTGGAAGTGGACCTTCTCCACCGGGACGCCGTGGACGCGGGCTTCGGCCTCCGCCAGGCGCTGGAAAATTTCGGAGGCTCGCACAGCGGCACGCGGGGTCAGCTCCGCCCGCGCGATGAGGTCGAGGATTTCCTTCAAGCCCCGATGGGGGTGCGTCTCCCGGACGTGGGCGGTCACTTGGGTGGCCACCAGCGGGCCCCGCTTCACTCTTGCCACCGACAGCGACCAGCCCGAAGGAAGCAACTTGGCCAGCTCGGCTTGCACGCGCTCCCCGTCGGCTCCGGCGTCCAACAAAGCCCCCAGCAGCATGTCACCGCTGATGCCCGAGAAGCAGTCCAAGTAGCAGAGCTTCATTGCCGTACCCCTGCCTCGACCAGTTGTGGCAGGACTTCGCCGGACTTGCCCAGGAAGCAGGCATCCACCAGCGGCGAGAGCGGCGTGGCCTCCAGGTTGACCTCCACTACCTTCGCTCCCGCCTGCCGGGCCAGCACGGGCAGGCTGGCGGCGGGCTGAACCGCCGCCGACGTGC
>JALLOH010000264.1 GCA_027717655.1 Acidobacteriia bacterium AH_259_A11_L15 | reverse complement strand
GTGCTCGACCCGGAGCGCTTCGAAGAGAAGCTCGGGCGCCTGCTCGAGCACAAGAGCGCCCTGGCTCGTGCCCTCTACCGTCAGGGGCTGGATATGTCGAGCGTGCTCGACCAATACAAGTCCTACGCCCAGCGCCTCCGCTCGTTTATCACCGACGTGACGGCGCTGCTGGCCGAAGCCCGCCGCGCGGGCAAGTCCACCCTCTGCGAGGGCGCCCAGGGCACCCTGCTCGACGTCGATCACGGTACCTATCCCTTTGTGACTTCTTCCAACGCCACTGCCGGCGGCGCCTGCACCGGGCTGGGCATCCCCCCCAGCGCCGTCACCGCTGTCGTTGGAGTTACCAAGGCCTACACCACTCGCGTGGGCAGCGGCCCCTTGGCCACGGAAATCACCGGCGCCCAGGCCGAGGCCCTGCGCTCCCGCGGCAACGAATACGGCGCCGTCACCGGCCGCCCCCGCCGCTGCGGCTGGCTCGACCTGGTGGTGCTCCGCTACAGTGCTTCCCTGAACGGCATCAGCTCCCTGGTGGTCACCAAGCTCGACGTCCTCGACCAGCTCGCCGAAATTCCCGTTTGTGTGGGCTACCGCTACAAGGGAACCCCCCTCAAAGAGTTTCCGCCGGAGGCCGAAGTGCTCCAGTGCGTTCAGGCCGAATACGTGGTCCGTCCTGGCTGGCAGGCTCCCACCCGCGGACTGGCCGCCTACAAGGAGTTGCCCCAGCGAGCCCGCGACTACTTGAAGTTCGTGGCTGACCAGGTGGGTGTCGAAATCGGAATGGTTTCTAC
>JALLOH010000263.1 GCA_027717655.1 Acidobacteriia bacterium AH_259_A11_L15 | reverse complement strand
TGAAGGAGCTGCTGGGAGGCAAGGGGGCCGGTCTGGCGGAGATGACCAACGCCGGGCTGCCGGTGCCTCCGGGATTCACCATCGCCACGTCGGCGTGCCGACATTATTTCGAGAACCAGGGGAGGCTGTCGGCGCCCGTGCAGAAGCAAATCGCCCAGGCTTTGAAGCGGCTGGAGAAGGCCAGCGGCACTCGCTTGGGGTCGAGCGAGAGCCCGCTGCTGGTTTCGGTGCGCTCCGGGGCCAAGTTTTCCATGCCGGGGATGATGGACACCATACTGAACCTGGGGCTGAACGACCGCTCGGTGGAGGGCCTGGCGGCGGCCAGCGGCGACCTGCGCTTCGCGCGGGATTGCTACCGGCGCTTCATCCAAATGTTCGGCAACATCGTGCTGGGCATCGAGAAGAAGGAGTTCGACGAAATCTTCGATGGGGTAAAACGGGAGACAGGGGCGAAGCTGGACACCGACCTGGACGCCGCCGCCCTGGGGCGAATCATCGCGCGCTACCAAAAGCTGACCCGGGAGCGGGCCGGGCAGCCCTTCCCGCAGGATCCCCCGCGCCAATTGCGGCTGGCCATCGAGGCCGTGTTCCGCTCCTGGAACAACCCCCGCGCCCGGACCTACCGGCGCATGCACAAGATTTCCGAGACGCTGGGCACGGCGGTGAACGTGCAAATAATGGTTTTCGGCAACCTGGGCGAGAAGTCGAGCACCGGGGTGGGCTTCACCCGCAACCCCTCCAACGGGGCTAAGGAGTTCTACGGGGAGTTCCTCCCCAATGCCCAGGGCGAGGATG
>JALLOH010000262.1 GCA_027717655.1 Acidobacteriia bacterium AH_259_A11_L15 | reverse complement strand
TTGCTCATGCGGGCACGACACCTGCTTGCGTTCGCCCTGCTGGCCTTCATCTGGGGCACCACCTGGCTGGCCATCAAGTTCGTGGTGCGGGAGATGCCGCCCCTGACCTCAGCCGGGGAGCATAAGGAGAAATCGCCGCTCGCGGCTTGGCCAGAGTCGCATCCATGCAGTCGAGAATCTCCAGCCGCCCCTTCTTGGCCTGGGCCAGCGCCTCGGCCATCAAGGCCGGCGCGATGCCGGCGGTCTTGATGTCCATCTGCAAGGCGGTGATCCCCTTGCGGGTGCCCGCCACCTTGAAGTCCATGTCGCCGTAGTGGTCCTCGGCGCCAGCGATGTCGGTCAGGATGAACCGCTCCCCGTTCTCCCCCATCACCAGGCCCATGGCCACGCCGCTCACCTGCGCGGTCACCGGCACGCCCGCGTCCATCAGCGCCAGCGACCCGCCACACACCGAGGCCATCGAGCTCGACCCGTTCGACTCCAGAATGTCGGAGACGATCCGAATGGTGTACGGGAAGGCCTCGTGGTCCGGCCTCAGCGACACCAAGGCCCGCTCGGCCAGCGCCCCGTGGCCGATCTCTCGCCGGCCGGGCCCGCGCATGAACTTCACCTCGCCCACCGAGAAGGGCGGGAAGTTGTAGTGCAGCATGAAGGTCTTGCGGGCGTCTTCCTCGGCCAGCGTGTCCAGCCGCTGCACGTCCTCCTTGGTGCCCAGCGTAACCGTGACCAGCGCCTGCGTCTCCCCTCGGGTGAACAGCGCCGAGCCGTGCACCCGCGGCAGCAGGCCCACCTCGCAGC
>JALLOH010000261.1 GCA_027717655.1 Acidobacteriia bacterium AH_259_A11_L15 | reverse complement strand
GCCGCCCAGGGAGTCGGAGTGGCCGTTGAGGAACTTGGTGGTGGAGTGGACGATCATATCGGCGCCGAATTCGATGGGGCGCTGGAAGTACGGGCTCATGAAGGTGTTGTCCACCACCAGGGGGACGCCGCGGGCGTGGGCCAGGCGGCTCGTCTGCTTGAGGTCGCTCACGGTCATGGTAGGGTTGGTGGGGGTTTCGATGTAGAGCATGCGGGTGTTCTTGCGGAACGCTTTCTCGACGGTTTCGACGCAAGTGGTGTCGACGAAGCTGAACTCCAGACCGAAGTTGACCAGGATGCGGGTCAGCAGCCGATAGACGCCGCCGTAGACGGCGTGGGAGAGGATGATGTGGTCGCCGGTCTTGAGCAGGGTGAAGACGGCGTTGATGGCGGCCATGCCAGAGGAGAAAGTCAGGGCGTACGGAGCGCCTTCCAGGCGGGCGAGGTTGCGCTCCAGGGCGGAGCGAGTGGGGTTGCTGGCGCGCGCGTACTCATAGCCCTTGTGCTTGCCCAGGGCCTCCTGGACGTAGGTGGAGGTGGCGTAAATAGGGGCGACGACGGCGCCGGTCAGCGGGTCGGGTTCCTGGCCGACGTGGATGGCATCGGTGGCGAAGCCCATCGGGAGTCCTCCTCCAGACACGGCTTGGGGACCGCGCTGGCGCCGTGCTAGAATTTGAGGCGGCGCAAAGAGAGCTAACCTAGCACGAGGACGGCGCTGTCTCCAAGCCCCTGGTTTGGATGAGCGCCGGGCGCGAAACGGTTCGATGAGAGGCCGCGGCCCAGTTCGGACGCTGGTAGCCCTACTCGCCCTGCTGTCTTTT
>JALLOH010000260.1 GCA_027717655.1 Acidobacteriia bacterium AH_259_A11_L15 | reverse complement strand
ATAAACACCTGCGCGCGGGCAGCCGCTTCCATGGCCTCGTGGAGCACGTCGGCCGGCAAGGCCTCCCCGAACCAGACCACGCCCGGGCGCAGCAGGCCGCCGCAAGCCTGCCCTGAGCGAAGTCGAAGGGCGCAGCGCGGCGGCAGCTCGGGCAGCGGCACGGTATGATTCGTGGTTTCCTCGCCGCAACCCAGGCAGCGTAGCGTCCACAGGTCGCCGTGGAGCTTGAGCAGCCGGCCGTCCCGAAGCTTCGGGACGGCGCGGTCGTGCAGGCCGTCGACGTTCTGCGTAATCAGGGTGAAGTCGGGAACCCGCCGCCCCAGCTCCGCCAGGGCGTGGTGGCCGGGGTTGGGCTCGGCCCGGGCGACCACCTGGCGCCGCCAGTCGTACCACTCCCACACCAGCACGGGGCCGCGGGCGAAGGCCTCGGGGGTGGCCAGTTGTTCGGGGCGGTACTGCCGCCAGAGGCCGTCCTGGCCGCGGAAGACCGGCAGGCCGCTCTCCTTCGACACCCCGGCCCCGGTCAGGACAGCTACGCGCTCGGCGTCCGCCAGCCACTGGCGAACCTTCTCGAAATCCGCCTTCATAGGCTCACGGGAAACTCGGAGATGTTTTACTATAGCACAGGCGGCGGCCAGCCATTTACGCGGCAGAGCCGCTCGAAGGGACTCTTTTCAGCGAGAGGAACCCTGGCCAGTGATTCAGCAACTGCACCGGGCGTTGCGGGAGGCCGTGCAAGCGGCGGTCAAGGAACGCTACGGGGTGGAGCTCGGCCCGGTGCGCATCACCCAGCAGCCCTTGTTCTTGCCGCTGCTGGCGAACTCG
>JALLOH010000025.1 GCA_027717655.1 Acidobacteriia bacterium AH_259_A11_L15 | reverse complement strand
TCGCAGGGATGCTCTACCAGATCCTTGCCACCCAGGCCGACCGCCGCAACTTCCCTCCCCCCGGCAAGCTGGTGGATGTGGGCGGGCACCGGCTGCACATCCACTGCGTGGGCGAGGGCCGGCCCACTGTTGTGCTCGAAACGGGCGCCCTTGGGATGTCGGCGCTCTGGGGTTGGGTGCAGCCTCAGGTTGCTGTCCATACCCGGGTCTGCTCGTATGACCGGGCCGGGCTGGGGTGGAGCGAGCCTGGCCCGGAGCCTCGCAACGCTGTGCGCATTACTGGCGAGCTGCGCACTCTGCTCATCAATGCGGGCGAAACCCCGCCCTACGTGTTCGTCGGCCACTCGTTCGGCGGCCTGTTGGTGCGGGTATACGCTGACCGGTACCCGGAGGACGTGGCTGGCCTTGTGCTGGTTGATTCTTCTCATCCCGACCAGGGCGCACGCCTCGAGAAGGTTCGGGGCAAGCAGTCTAAGCCGCCTTCCCTCGAAGCCCGCCTGTTCGGGCTGTTTCCGGTTCTGGCGCGGGTGGGGGTTCTCCGCTTCGGCATGCGCTTCACCGATCGCTTAGACGACCTGCCGCCGAGACAGGCAGCCGAGTTCAAGGCGTTTTTGGTCGTCTCTTCCCACCAATCGGCCGGAAAGGCTGAGATAGCGGTGTGGGAGGAGACGGCAGCCCAGGCGCGTGCCACGCGCCCCCTCGGCGACCTGCCTCTGGTGGTAATCAGCGCGGAAGGGGATTTCAGGGGAACGAAAACCGCCTCCCTCCGGCGCCGAGTCCGGCTCGAGCTGCACCGCGAACTGGCAGCCCTCTCCTCCCGCGGCTCACACCGTATCCTCGCCGGCACAACCCATGGTTCGCTGGTGACAAACCGAAGCCACGCCTCTCAGGTGGCCGAGGCCATCCGAGAGCTGGTCGAAGCCACCCGCACCCAAGGGGAGAAAAAATAGCGCGGACCAAGCGATGGGCTTCACTGGGTTTGGAAGTGACCTAAAAACCAAGGCCCTGAGTGTCTAGATTAACGGGGTGCACTACAAGCGGGCGATTGTCCCGATATCTGCTCTACTAACCCTCCTGGGTTTGCTAGTGGCCTATCAGCGGCGGCTGGCGCGCAAGCTGTTGGGGAAGTGAGGGCAAATCAACTGGAGCTACCTCTACGCGCCCAAGCCTTGGTAAAGGTCGATTCTCTGACCAAAAGGAACTGGGCTATTGTTGTAGAAGCGATTCGGCCTGAATGTCGAGGCAAATGGCTGGATAAGGCTTACACCGCACTTGAGGTCGGTCTGAACGATGCATCTATTAACTACTTCTAGGCTGCAGTTGAAGCCGATTTACGAAAAAGACCCTTGCATACGGCATTGAGTATTTCGCCTTAGTCCCACCGGTCGCGGGAGGCAACGCGGCGCTCGCTTGACAGCCGCCGGGGCGCCCGCCAGAATGACCGCGGCCCTCCGGAAAAAGCAGCCCTACAAAGGGAGCCACCCCGATGAGCAGCCCTGCCCCTCTCAACCCGCGGGAAATCGTGGACCGCAACTTCACCCGAGCGGCCGAGCGCCTGGGATTGAACGAAGAGCAGAAGCTGCTGCTGAAGCTCCCCTTCCGGGAGGTGAAGGTGGAAGTGCCGGTGCGGCTGAACGACGGCTCGCTGAAAGTCTTCATCGGCTTTCGCATCCAGCACAGCGGGGTGAGGGGCCCGGCCAAGGGCGGGCTGCGCTACCACCCGGCGGTGGACGCCGACGAGATGCGGGCGCTGGCCGAGGCGATGACCTGGAAGACGGCGGTGGTGAACATCCCCTTCGGGGGCGCCAAGGGGGGCATCGCCTGCGACCCGAGGGTGATGCCGCGGGCCGAGGTGGAGCGCATGACGCGGAAGTTCGTGGCCCGCATCCACCTGTTGATCGGCCCCAACCGTGACGTCCCCGCCCCCGACGTCAACACCAACGCCCAGGTGATGAGCTGGATTTTCGACGAGTACAGCTCCCGCCACGGCTACTCGCCCGCCTGCGTCACCGGGAAGCCCCTCGAACTGGGGGGCTCCCAGGGCCGCGAGCAGGCCACCGGGCGCGGGGTACTGCTCGTCCTGGCCGAGCACCTGAAAGACCTGGGGCGCTCGCTGAGAGGGCAGAAGATCGTCCTCCAAGGCTTCGGGAATGTGGGCTCGAACGCGGCGCTGCTCCTGGCCGAGCAGGGGGCCGAAATCATCGCGGTGAGCGACGTCCATGGCGGCATCGTAAGCAAAGACCGGAAGGGCCTGCCGGTTCGCGACCTGGTCGAGCACGTGAAGAAGACCGGCTCGGTGGTGAAGTTCCCCGGGCCAGAAGCCATCTCGAACGAAGACCTGCTCGTGCTGGAGTGCGACGTGCTGATCCCGGCGGCGCTGGAGTGCGTGCTGCACAAAGACAACGCCGGGAGGGTGAAGGCCAAGATGATCGCCGAGGCCGCCAACCTCCCCACCACGCCCGCGGCTGACGACATCTTCGACAAGAAAGGCATCACCGTCCTGCCCGACATCCTCACCAACGCCGGCGGCGTCACCGTCAGCTACTTCGAGTGGGCGCAGAACCTCCAGCAGGTCTCCTGGGACGAGGAACGAGTGAACGCCGACCTGGAGAAGTACATGACACGCGCCTACCGGGCGGTGGCCGCCCTGGCCGCGCAGAAAAAGCTCTCCCTCAAGCAGGCGGCGTACCAGATCGGGGTCGAGCGCGTGGCGCGCGCCGAGGCCCTCCGCGGCACCTAGGGCAATCTTCATCCCCATCGGTTACCCCTTGTTCTGGCGTTTTGGCGCCATTGTTCCCTTTGTCGGGCGGCCGGGGCGGGCTGCGGGCAGCGAGAGAAGTGGTGTATACTAAATATTTCCAGCTTGCGTCTAACCAAAGAGAAGTGACCGTGCGAAAAACATTTTGTTCCTTTACCGGGGGGGCTGCTGGCCCTAGGGCTGCTGCTGGGGCTGCCGGAGTGTGCCCGGGCGCAGGGGCCGCCGCCGGGGATGGGGCAGGGGCCGAGCCCGGTGCGCTACACCGAGGCGCGGCGGTATGAAGTGCGGCAGGAGATCGTGCTGCCGGGGACGGTCGAGTCGCGGGTGACCAGCGTGGTGGCGAGCGAGCTGGGGGGACTGGTAATGGAGCTGTCGGCGCGCGAGGGCGACACGCTGAAGAAGGGCGAGCCGCTGGCCCGGCTGCGCACCCTGCCCCTGGAAATCCGCCGGCAGGTGGCCGAAGCGCAATTGAAGGAGGCCGAGGCGCAGTTGAAGCTGGCGGAGCTGAACCTGGAACGGGCGCGGGAGCTGCTGGAGGCGCGGGTCATCTCCCGGCAGGACTACGACGACCGCTACTACACCTTCAATGCCCGGCTGGGCCGCGTGGAGCAATTGCGGGCCGAAATTGAGGGCATCAAACTGGACATTGAGCGCAGCACCATCCGGGCGCCGTTCGACGGGGTGGTTTACCGGGAGCGCACGGAAGTGGGCGAATGGGTAGGCGAGGGCGACCCGGTGGTGGAGATGGTGGCGATGGACGAGCTGGAAGTGAGGATCGAGGTGCCGGAGCGCTACTACCGGCTGCTTTCGAAGGGGACGCGGGCGCGAGTGAGCTTTGAGTCGCTGCCCGGAGTGGAAGTGAGCGGACGCATCAATGCCTTGATTCCGCGGGCCGATCCGCAGGCGCGCACCTTTCCGGCCAAGGTGCGGATTTCCAGCCGCGGGGGGCGGATCGGCGTGGGGATGCTGGCGCAGGTGTCACTGGCAGCCGGGGAGCGCTACCAGGCGACGGTGGTGCCGAAAGACGCGGTGATCCGGCGGGGCGAGCGCGAGTTCGTCTACCTGATGAACGGGGACAACACGGTGAGCCTGGTGCCGGTGGAGACCGGCGCCGCGGTGGGCGACTGGGTGGCGGTGGACGGAGAGATCCGCGAAGGGCAGCGAGTAGTGACGCGCGGGAACGAGCGGCTGCGACCCGGCCAGTTGGTTGCGGGGCAGCCGCAGGAGTACCGGTTGCCATGAAGATCATCCACGACGCCATCCGCTACCCGGTGACCACGGCGGTGGGGGTGATCCTGCTGCTGCTGTTCGGGTTGATCGGGTTGTTCCGCCTGCCGGTGCAGCTCACGCCGAACGTGGAGGATCCCGAGGTTACCATCACCACCGTGTGGCCGGGGGCCAGTCCGCACGAGGTAGAGCGGGAGATCATCGAGGAACAAGAAGAGCAACTGAAGTCGCTGGAAGGGCTGACCAAGATGGAGAGCTCGAGCAGCGACAACCGCGGCCGGATCACGCTGACCTTCCAGGTGGGCACGGACATCGATACGGCGCTGTTGCGGGTGTCGAACCGGCTGGAGCAGGTGCCCTCCTATCCCGAGGATGCCGACAAGCCGGTGATTCGCAGCGTGAACGTGGAGGCGAACGCGATCGCCTGGTTCATCCTGCAGCCCACCGAAGAGAACGGATTCCAGGGCGACATTTCCACGCTGTATAACTTTGCCGACGACCAAATCAAGCCGGAATTCGAGCGGGTGCCCGGAGTGGCGGCGGCGAACATTTATGGCGGGCGCGAGCGCGAGATGCACGTAATCGTCGATCCCGAGCGGCTGGCGGCCCGGGGAATCACCCTGAACCAGGTGGGAGAGGCGCTGGACCGGGAGAACCGCGACTACAGCGGAGGGGACTTCGACGAAGGCAAGCGGCGCTACCTGGTGCGCACCATGGGCGAGTACCACTCGGCCGAGGACATCAACAACATCGTCATTGCGATCCGCAACGGCGTCCCGGTCTACCTGCGGGACGTCGGCCACGCCGAGCTGGGCTACCGCAAAGTGAGGGCCAAGGTCTTCCAAAAGGGCCAGCCGGTGATGGCGATGAACGCGGTGAAGGAGCCCGGCTCGAACGTGCTGGAGGTGATGGGCGAGCTGCAAGCGGCAGTGGTGCGGCTGAACCAGGAGCGGCTGCGGCCGCAGGGCCTGGAGCTGGTGCAAGCCTACGACGAGACCGAATACATCCAGAGCGCCATCGACCTGGTGCAGCAGGCCATTGTCCTCGGGGGCATCTTGGCCTTCGTGTTCTTGCTGGCCTACCTCCGCAGTGCCACCAGCACCATAGTGATTTTCGTGGCCATGCCCATCAGCATCGTTGGGGCCTTCCTGATGATGTACGTCTTTGGCCGCTCGCTGAACGTGATCAGCCTGGCGGGTATGGCGTTCGCGATCGGGATGGTGGTGGACAACTCCATCGTAGTGCTGGAAAACATCTACCGCCACCGGCAGATGGGCAAGCCGCGCTTCGCGGCGGCCTACGACGGCGCCCGCGAGGTGTGGGGGGCGGTGTTGGCCAGCACCCTGACCACCATCGCCGTGTTCGTGCCGGTGCTGTTCATTGAAGAAGAAGCCGGGCAGCTCTTCGGCGACATCGCCCTGGCCATCAGTTGCGCAGTGGGGCTGAGTTTGATTGTCGCTATCACCGTCATCCCCAGCCTGTCGGCCAAGATCCTGCGCGTGGCCGAGCCCGACCCCGGGCGGCGCAGCTACCACAACCTCTGGGGCGGAGTCTTTCTGACCCGGGCTTTCACCCGTTGGGTGACGGAGACGGTCTACTGGATCACCGGCTCGACCCTGCGGCGAGTGGCGGTGGTGGGGGTGCTGACCGCCGCCTCCATCGGCCTGAGCTACTGGCTGATGCCTAAGACTGAGTACCTGCCGGTGGGCAACAACAACTTCGCTTTCGGGATCATGCTGCCGCCGCCGGGGCTGAACATCGACGAAGTGGCTTCGCTGCACGAGCCCATTGCGGAGCGGCTCAGCCCCCTCTGGGAGGCTGAGGCCGGGACCCCGGAAGCCAAAAAACTCCCCGGCGGGGGCATCCATAGTTTTTGGTTCGTGGCCTTGAACAACCTGGCCTTTATGGGGGCGCGGGCCAACGAGCCCCTGCGGGTGCGGGAGATCATCCCCGAAATCCAGGCGGCGGGCGCCCGCATCCCCGGCGGCATCCTGGTGGTGAACCAGGCCAGCATCTTCCAGCGGGGGCGGGGCCAGGGGCGCAACATCGACATCGACATCAGCGGGCCGGACCTGGAGCGGCTGGTCGAGCTGGGCCAGGAAGTGTTTGGCCGGGTGATGCAAGTGCTCCCGGGGGCGCAGGCGCGCCCCATCCCTAGCCTGGACCTGGACAACCCGGAGGTGCACGTGGTCACGAACCGGCGGCGGGCGGCGGAGCTGGGGATCACGAATCGCGAACTGGGCTTCACCGTCAGCGCGCTGGTGGACGGCGCCAAGGCCAGCGACTACCTGCACGAAGGAGAAGAGATCGACATCAGGGTGATGGCGGCGGAGAGCTTCCTCCACCGCACCCACCTGCTGGAGCAGATGCCCATCGCTACCCCGAACGGGGGGTTGGTGACCCTGGGCTCGGTGGCCGAGGTGGAGGTGGCGAACGGCCCGCAGACCATCAACCACCGCGAGCGGCAGCGGGTGATTACCATCCAGGTGACCCCGCCCGAGCAGACCCCGATGGAAGGGGCGATGGAAACCGTCCAGGCAGAAATCCTCGCGCCCATGCAGCAGGAGGGCAGGCTGGGCGGCCTCTACCAGGCGCACCTGAGCGGGAGCGCCGACAAGCTGGCGCAGACCGGGCGGGCGCTACGCTGGAACTTGCTGCTGGCGCTGGTGATCACCTACCTACTTTTGGCGGCGCTGTTTGAGAGCTTCCTCTACCCGTTGGTCATCCTGTTCAGCGTGCCCCTGGCCGCGCTGGGGGGCTTCTTGGGGCTGGGGATGATGAACTTGTTCCGCTACCAGGCGCTGGACGTGCTCACCATGCTGGCGTTCATCATCCTGGTGGGGACGGTGGTGAACAACGCCATCTTGATCGTCCACCAGTCGCTGAACCACATGCGGGAGGAAGGGATGGCCTCGCGGGAGGCCATCCGGGAAGCCGTCTCGAACCGCATCCGGCCCATCTTCATGAGCGTCTCGACGTCCGTGTTCGGGATGATGCCGCTGGTGCTCTTCCCCGGGGCGGGCTCGGAGCTCTACCGGGGGCTGGGCAGCGTGGTGGTGGGCGGCTTGATCGTCTCCACCATCTTCACGCTCTTCCTGGTGCCGGCGCTGTTTAGCCTGGCGCTGGATGCGCGGGCGGCGCTGGTGGAGCGGGTTCGCGGGGTGCTGCATCCGGCCGAGCGGCCCACCGGCGACGACGACTAGGCCGGCTCCGGCTTATTGAATCCCCGGAGCGCTCCACTCATCCAATCGAAACAGCGGGGAGTGTCACGATGCCTACCGAGGAAAAATCGCCAGCCTTGGCGTGTCTGGAAGTGTGGGGCGGGAACCGGGCGGTGACGCGCCCGATGGAGCTGCCGGGGCTGGCGGTGTGGCTCTATTCCCAACCGCTGGCCGGCAGTGTGGGGGGCGATGTCTACTACCTCTCGCTTTGCAGCCAGGGCAACCTGACGCGGGTGGGGATGGCCGACGTCAGCGGGCACGGGAAAGCGGTGAGCCGGCTAGGGGTGCGCTTGCGGGAGCTGATGCAAGAGCACGTCAACACCTTCGACCAGTCGCAGATGGCCCGCGAGCTCAACCGGGACTTCGGCCAGCAAGCAGGGAAAGGCTTCGCCACCGTGGCGCTGCTGGGCATCTGCCGGGGCTCGGGCGAGCTGGTGCTGACCAACGGCGGGCACCCCTGGCCGCTGTGGTACCGCGCCCGGGCGAAGATGTGGACCATGCTCATGGAAGGCATCCCCGAAACTCAAGCGGCCAGCACCGACCTGCCGCTGGGCGTCATCCCGGGCACCGGCTACCGGCAAATGGCGACCCGACTCGATCCGGGCGATCTGGTGATCGTCTACTCGGACGCCTTTAGCGACTCGTGCGACCAGGCCGGGCAGATGCTCGGCCCGCAGGGGGTGCTCCAACTGGCGCGCGACTTCCCGGTCGACTCGCCCGAGGCCGCCGGGCGGGCGCTGCTGAAGAGCGTCGAGCGCTACCGCGGCGGGCGCCCCACGCACGACGACCAGACGGTGGTGGCGCTGCAGCGGCTGGCGGTGGAGACGAAGACAAACCGCGGCTAGCCCTGCAGGCAACCCGCGCTACCTTTCTGCGCTACCTTTGGCGCACTATCTTGCCCGCGTAGAACAGCTTCCGGAAACAAACCGACAACGAAGCCGCCAGCGCTTCTTCTTTTCGATGCCCACAGAATTCCTCGGGCGGTTTCGTCGCCCCTGCCAGTCCCTTTGAACAACCCGCGGGCCCGGACAATCGTCGTACAATGTGCGGGCGGCGAATCCTGGGATTGAGGAGCGTGCGATGAAACGGCGAATTGTTGCCCTGGGTGTTCTGCTGGCGCTGGCGGCGAGCCCGTGGCTGGCGGCGGGGGAGCTGTGGCATCCGGTTGCGACGCTGGATGACGTGGCGCGGAACTACGTGCTGCTAGTGCTGCGGATCGATCGCCACCTGCCCGGGTTCAACGATTACTACTACGGGCCGCCGGAATGGAAACAGCGGGTGGAGGCGGAAGAGAAGATTCCCCTGGCCGAGCTTCGCCGGGAGGCGACGGAGCTGCTGGCCTCGCTCGACCGGGTCCGCGGTCAGCCAGAGCGGTTGTGGTGGTTCCGGAAGCAGTTGCTGGCGCTGGACACCAACCTGCGGAAGCTCGGGGGCGAGCAGATCCCCATCCGGGAGCAGGCGCTGCTGCTGTTGGACCTGGAGGTGACGCCGCCGGCGCTGGACGAGCTCGATTCCGCCCTGGAGGAAATCGACCGGCTGCTCCCGGGCGAGGGCCCGCTGCGCCAGCGCCTGCAAGCCTGGCAGGCGCAGTTCGCCCTGCGCGAAGACCAACTCCCGCAGGCCTACGAGATGGCTCTGGAGGTGACCCGGGAGCACGCCCACGAACTGTTGCTGCTGCCCGCCGACGAGGAAGTGGACCTGCATTTCGTCCAGAACCAGTCCTGGGGGGCCTACAATTGGTTCCAGGGGAACGCGCACTCCCGCATCGAGGTGAACACGGACCTGCCGGCCTCAGCAGTGGCCATCTTCGACTTTGCCGCCCACGAAGCCTATCCCGGGCATCACACTGACCTGTTGACCCGCGAGCAGCGGCTCTATCGGGAGCGCGGCTACCTGGAGTGGTGCGTCAGCCCGCTCTTCACTCCGATGAACGCCATGGCGGAAGCGGTCGCCCAGGTGGGTACGGAGCTGGTGCTGACGCCGGAAGAGAAGCTGGCCTGGCACCGGGACGTCTTCTTCCCCGCCCTAGGGATCGAGGGAGTGGACCTGGAGCAATGGCTGGCGCTCGATCACGCCCTGGAGACGCTGCGGCGGGCGCGGGAACGCGTGCCCTTTATGCTCTTCGACGAAGGCAAGTCGGACGAAGAGGTCATCGCTTACCTGGAGCGGTATGCCCTGCTGAGCGAAGCCGGGGCGCGCAAGGCCTTGGAGTTCAACCGGGAGTGGGGCGCCTACACCTTCAACTACACGGTGGGGCGGGAAATCCTCCGCCGGTACCTGGCGAGCGGGAACGCCCGGACCAAGTTCGTGCAATTGCTCACCACGCCGATTACCCCCTCGCTGGTCGAAGAGTGGATCCGCACCGGCGCCGAACCGTAGAGACGAACCTCGAAACTCAAAAAACGCTACCGGGTGATGCTCGCGCGGCGCAAGCTCGGAGAAAGACCGCCGTCTGGGGGCCGTTTCAGCCCGCTACATCCTACTTGGTCTTCATGACATAGACGCCGTCCCAGGAGGGCGGGGGCGGCTCCTGGCTGAACTCGCGGCAGCGGGCCAAGAAGACCTGGGAGGGTTTGTCGTCGGGGTAGCGCTCAAGCAGGGTCTCAAAGATTTCGGTGGCGAAGTCCCATTTCTGGGCGCGGTAGGTCTGGAGGCCGCTCTCGAACAGGGTGAGCAGGTCGGCCCAGTCCCGCTGCGCGGGGCCGTCCTGGCCGGCGTAGTCGAGCAGCTCGTGGATGGCCACGGGCTCCTTCTTGCCCTTGACGCGAATCCAGTCGAGCTGGCGGAAGACGAAGGTGTGGAAGGAGCGGCGACATTCGGTGAGGAAGCGAGCGATTTTTTTGTCGCGGGCTTCCCACTTTTCCACCTGGGCAATGGCCCGGCGGACGGTCTCTTCCGGTTGCTCGGCGGCGTCACCGAAGCGCTGGGCCAAAACCTTAGGGGCGGCCAGGCGCTTGGTGGCGCCGACGTAGAGGGCGAGCTGGCGGGCGCGGCGGGCGTGGGACGAACCGTCGCGGACGGCGAGCTCCTCGGGCGAGACGCCGAACTGGCGGCTGACGCGCTTGACCAGCGAGCCCAGAGCGTCGGAGGCCTGCCGGTGGGTGAACTCGCTGATGATGATGCGGGTGGCGTACTCCTTGTTGACCCCTTCGAGGCGGGAGGCCAGGTTCACCGGGTCGCCCAGCACCGTGTAGTTGAAGCGCTTGCGCGAGCCCATGTTGCCCACCACCACCCGGCCGCTGTTCAAGCCCAGGCCGACGTTGATGTCGGGCTTGCCTTCGGCGCGCCACTGCTGGCGCAGCTCGTCGACGCGCTTGCCCATATCGAGAGCGCCGGCGCAGGCGCGCAGGGAGTGGTCCTCCTGCTCGTAGGGGGCACCCCAGAAGGCCATGATGGCGTCGCCCTCGAATTTGTCCAGCGTTCCCCAGTGCTTGAAGATGATGTCGGTCATCTCGTCGGTGTAGCTGTTCAGGAAGCCAGTGAGCTCAAGAGGTGTGAGGGTCTCGGAGAGCGCGGTGAAGCCGCGGATGTCGCTGAACATAATGGTGAGCTCGCGCTCCTCGCCGCCCAGCTTCAGCCGCCCGGGATCCTTCATCATCTCCCGGATCAACGCCGGGGGCACGTACTGGGCGAAGGCGGCGCGGGTCTTCCGCTTCGCTCGGTCCTCCACGAACACACGATAGGCGGTGACCGCGCCGAAATTCGCCACCAGCACCCCGCCCGGCACCACAATGGTCAGCCACACCTGAAACTGGGCGAACACTAGGTAGGCGACCACCAGGAACACTGCTAGCACGCCGACCGTCAGCGGCGTGGTCCAAGAGGGCGGCACGCGCGCCAGGAAAAAGCCCACCCCCAGCCCAAACAAAAGGATCAGCGCCAAGTCAATCATCTCCTCGCGCAGCCCCCGATGGATGAACCTCTGGGTGAGCATGGTGTCGAGCACGTTGGCGTGCACTTCCACGCCGGGGTAGCCCGCCGCCTGCAGCGGCACCGCGTGCATATCGCCGATGCCGGTAGCGGTAGGTCCCACCAACACCATTTTCCCCGTGAACGTGCGCGGGGCAAAGCAGTCATCCGCGCTTGCCAAGCGGCAGGGCCCCGCGGCCACGTCGGAGAAGGGCACGTGCTTATAGGTCTCCGCTGGGCCCTGGAAGTTGATCAGGATGCGCCCGGCCGGGTCGGTGCGCACCTTCAGGTCGCCGAACTGCACGTACCTCACGCCGGTCTCGCTGTAGAACAGCCCGAACTCCTGGTCGGGCACGCCCAGGTAGTACCGAAGCACCTGCACGGCCAGCGAGGGGTAGAAATCCTGGTCGTACTTGATGACCAGGTTGGTGCGGCGGGCGATGGCGTCGGCGTCGGGGACGAAGTTGAAGTAGCCAAAGTTGTAGTTGGCGGCGTCGGCGAACTCGAGCAGGTTGGGCTGGGGCATGTAGGCCTCCAGCCCGGTGTAGGTCTCTGCCAGCGGCGGCACGGGCCGGTCCCCCTTCTTCAGCCGGCGCACCTGGGGATAGGCCCCAAAGGCCAGCACGTATTCGTACGCCTTCTGTCTTTCCCGGTCGATGTGTTTGACCTCCTCGGGGTCGAAGAAAAAGAACTGCCCCAGTACCACGTTAGTGGTTTCGAACAGGGCGTCAGCGAACTGGGCGTCCGTATCGGCCTGGCGCTCGAGCTCGGCCAGTTGGGCCAGGTAGTCCGGGGCGCGTGCCTCCGCGGGGGTGCGCTCCAGGTAGAGTTGCCGGGCGCGGCGGATCACCTGCAGGCCGGACTTTTCATCCGGCTTGGTGAAGGCGATATCGAAACCCACCACCGCGGCACCATCCTTCCGGAGGTTCTCCAGCATGCGGACATAGTGCGCGCGGGAGAAGGGGTAGGCTTCCAGGTCGTCCACGGTCTTCTGGTCAATGGCCACGATGACGATCTGGTCGGAGGGGTCAGCCTGGCCGCGGATGCGGAAGCGGGTGTCGTAGGTCTTGAGCTCGATGCTGTCGTTGAGCCGGGTCAGGGGGGAGACCAGCGGTATCCAGACTTCGACCCAGTACGTGAAGACATAGAGGGAGACGCCGAGCAGGGTGACGGACAGGCTGATGAGATAGCTGTACTTGTGCGCGCGCAGGTCGTCGCGCAGTTTCCTCAGCCAGTCCATGGCTTCCGTGGGCAGGAAGGTCTATCCGTGGGGAGGCCTGCCCGCAGGCAGGTTACTCCTGCACGGCCACGCACTGCAAGACTTCGTCCACCGAGGTGCCGCCCTCCTTCAGCAACATCACCCCGTAGTCTTGCAGGGTGAGCATGCCCTCCCGGCGGGCGGCCTCGCGGATTTCGTCCGTGCTGGCCCGCTTGATGATTTGCGCCCGGGTGTTCCCGGTCATGCGCAGCACCTCGTAGATGCCCACCCGCCCCTTGTAGCCGCTGCCGTTGCAGGCCGAGCAGCCCACCGGCTTGCAGAAGCTCACCGGCTCGTCGGTCGGCATGCCCCAGTACTTCAGGGTCTCCTCGTCGGGCGTGTAGGCCTCCTTGCACTGCGGGCACAGCCGCCGCGCCAGCCGCTGGGCGATGACCCCGATGCTGGAGGTGGAGATCAGGAAGGGCTCGATCCCCATCTCGTTCAGCCGCACGAAGCTGCTGGCCGCGTCGTTGGCGTGCAGGGTGGTCAGCACCAGGTGCCCGGTCAGCGCCGCCTCCACCGAGATCTTGGCCGTCTCCAGGTCGCGGGTCTCGCCCACCAGGATGACGTCCGGGTCCTGCCGCAGGAAGGCCCGCAGCACCCGGGCGAAGTCCAGCCCGATGTCCTTGTGGGTCTGCACCTGGTTGATGCCCGGCAGGTCGTACTCGATGGGGTCCTCGGCGGTGGAGATGTTGACATCCGGGTCGTTCAGCTCCGCCAGGGCGGAATAGAGCGTGGTGGTCTTGCCTGAGCCGGTCGGCCCGGTCACATACAGGATGCCGTAGGGCCGGCTCACCATCTCCCGCACCCGCTCCAGCGTGGCCGGGTGCGTGATCAGCTTGTCCAGCCCCAGCATGGTGTTCGACTTGTCCAGGATGCGCATGCAAATCTTCTCCCCCCATTTCGAGGGGATGGTGGAGACGCGGAAGTCGATGGGCTTGTTCTCCATGCGCACGCTGATGCGGCCGTCCTGGGGCAGGCGCTTCTCCGCAATGTCCAGCTTGGAAAGGATCTTCATGCGGGAGACCAACCCCATCTGCACCTTCTTGGGCAGTGTCTGGATGAGCTGCAAGATGCCGTCGATGCGGAAGCGCACCGCCACCTCTTTCTCCCGCGGCTCCACGTGGATGTCGCTGGCGCCCCGCTTCACCGCCAGGGCCAGAACCGAGTTCGCCAGCCGCACCACCGGGGCGTCCTCGGAGGAGGCGCGCAACTCGGTGGCGCTGGCCTGCGGCTCCTCCTGGACCTCCTCCATGTCGATGTCCTTCAGGGCGTCCGACTGCAGGCTCTCCAGCACCGCCTCGGTCTGGCTGGCCGCCGCATCCGCCAGCGTGTGTTCGATGTCGGTGGCCGCCTTCTCCCCCACCAGCTTCTTGACCGCGTGCATCGCCTCCGACTTCGCCTTCTGCCGCGTCTCCTCCTCTTTCTTCATCAGCATCTTGTAGGGGCCGCCCAGGAAGCGCAGGAAATCGCTCTCGCTGCAAGCCACCGGCTCGATCATCACCCCCTTGATGAACCGCCGCACGTCGTCCAGCGCGATGATGTTGTCCGGGTTGACCATGGCCAGCGTCAGCCGGTTGTTCCCGAAGGCCACCGGCAACACCTTGTGCTGCAGGATGGCCTGCTCGGGCAGCAGCCCCAGCACCCGCGAATCGAACTGCAACCGGTTCAGGTTCACGTACTCGACCCCCACCTGCTCGCTGGCCTTCTCCACCCGCTCGGCCAGGATCCGCGTCAGCGACACCCCGATCTTGGGGTACCGCAGCAGCAACTCCTGGAAATCCTTCTGCTCCAGGATGCCCACCGTGGTGGGCTCCACGGTCACCACCGAGGCCGTGCGGGGCTTGCCGGTCAGCAGCGCCATCTCCCCGAAGCACTGCCCCGGGCCCAGCTCCGTCAGCAGAAATTCGATCCCAGTGTTCGAGTCCTTCTTGCGCACTTCGCACCGGCCGGCGGTGAGGAAGTACATCGAGTCGCCCGCCTGCCCTTCCCGCACCACGTAGTGGTTGGGCGGGAAATCTCGCCGCTTCAGCCGCCGCACGATGGCGTCGCACTCTTCCTTCGTCAGCAGGCTGAAGAGCTGGATGCGCTGCAGGAAATGCTGGGCCGACCCGGCCGGCGTGGTTGGTGTCTGCGATTTCGTTGCCATATTTATTCCCCTTGGCCTGCTGCCTCCAAGAAAATATTCTCCCGGCCCGATGGGAAGAGCGGAAGTTGGCAGCGCCTTCTCCCCGACCCGGAAATAGTAGCACCATTATAGCGCTAGCTTCCCCTCCCACCAAGAAAAAACCTCACCCAATGACCGTGGCCCCTTGCCGGCCGGGCTTCTTTGGCTCCTCGGCTTCTCTGCCCTCTTCTGCTTTGCCTTTTGGCGCCTATTCCCTGTTTTCTATTTTCTCTTTTCGATTTTCTCTGGCTGCGGCCGGGCGCCTTCAGGTATACTTTGGGACCATCGGCGGGCCATCCTGGGGGGAGAAAGCGATGGAAAAGCAGGTTTGTTACTTCAGCGACTCCCCTGTCGCTTCCCTGGCCGCCGCCCTCGCCCAACCCTTCAAGGCCCGCGCCATCACCCGCGGCAAGTCCCCGCGCAATCTTGCCCGTGACCCGGTAGTCTGGCTGGCCGACCTGGAACGCGACGCCAAAGACCTCAGCAGCCTGGCCCGCCGTCATCCCCGCCTGCGCATCGTTTACCTCCTCAAGCCGGGCGCCCGCTTGCCGGAAAAGAACCGGCGCGCTTTCGCCTACCTGCCCCCCGAGCCGATGCCCGCCTTGCTCACTCACACCCTGGCCGGCGCCTTCGAGAACCTGGCGCTGAGCGAGCGGGTGGCCGATACCGAAGCCGAGCTGCAGCGCAGCCACCGCGAGATCGACGAGCTGAACCGCATCGGCATCGCCCTCTCCGCCGAAAAAGACGTTCAAACCCTGCTCAACCTCATCCTGCGCGCCAGCCGCCAGATCACTTCCTCGGACGCCGGCGCCCTCTACCTGGTCGAGGAGGTGTCCGAGACCGAAAAGCGCCTCCGCTTCAAGCTCACTCAGAACGACTCGATCGAAGTCGGCTTCACCGAGTTCACCATGCCCATCGACCGCCGCTCCATCGCCGGCTACGTGGCCGACACCGGCGAGGTGCTCCAGCTGGCCGACGCCTACGAGCTGCCGCCCGGCGCCCCCTACCAGATCAACCGTCGCTTCGACGAAGAGACCGGCTACCGCAGCAGGTCCATGCTTACCATCCCCATGAAGAACCAGAAGGGGGACATCCTGGGGGTGCTGCAGCTCCTCAACTGCAAGCGCAACTTCCAGGTCAAGCTGACCTCCGCGGCCGTGGTCGAGCGGGAAGTCATCCCCTACACGCCCCGCCAGCAGGAGCTGGCTACCTCTCTCGCCTCCCAGGCCGCCGTCGCTTACGAGAACACCGTCCTCTACGAAAACATCCAGACCCTGTTCGAAGGCTTCGTGAAAGCCGCGGTGACCGCCATCGAGCAGCGCGACCCCACCACTTCCGGCCACTCCTTCCGCGTCTCCAAACTCACCTGCGGGCTGGCGGACGTGGTGGACAAACTCGACTCCGGCCCCTTCGCCGAGTTGGGCTTCACCCGCGACCAAATGAAGGAAATCCGCTACGCCGCCCTCCTGCACGACTTCGGCAAGGTCGGCGTCCGCGAAGAGGTTCTGGTCAAAGCCAAGAAGCTCTACCCCGGCCAGCTCCAGATCATCCGCGAACGCTTCGACTACATCCGCAAGGCCTTGGAGGCGGACCACCTGCGCCGGAAGCTCGAGCTCATCCAGCGCGGCCAGTCCCGCGAAGCCTTGGAGGAGCTCGACTACGAGTACCGCAAGCGCCTGGAGGAAGTCGACGACTATATGCAGTTCCTCCTCCAGGTCAACGAACCCACCGTCCTCCCGGCGGGCAACTTCGAAAGGCTGCTGGAGATCGCCAAGCGCACCTACGTCGACGCCCGCGGGGTCGAGCGCACCTTCGTCACCCCGGAAGAAATCCGCTTCCTCTCCATCCCCAAGGGCAGCCTCGACCCCGAAGAGCGCATCCAGATCGAATCCCACGTCATCCACACCTTCAACTTCCTGGCCCAGATCCCCTGGACCAAAGAGATCAAGGCCATCCCCATGATCGCCCGCGCCCACCACGAGAAGCTGGACGGCTCCGGCTACCCCTACAAGCTCCGCGAGCCCCAGATTCCCCCCCAGACCAAGATGATGACCATCTCGGACATGTTCGACGCCCTCTCGGCCTCCGACCGCCCCTACAAGAAGGCCGTCCCCATCGAACGCGCCCTCGAAATCCTGGCCTACGACGTCAAGAAGGGCGCCCTCGACCCCCTCCTCTTCCAGCTCTTCCTCGACGCCAAGATCTACCAGCTCACCGCCAGGGGCACCTCCCGCTAAGGCGCGCCTGCGCCTACCCGTCCCTCGCGGGAGATTAATGGCTCTTTTTATTCTTTCTTGGCTTCGGTCAGATCGGCGGCCACGCCGGCGGGCGAGAGTCCCTGGGTCAAAGTGGTCAGACTCCGCTCCAGTCGTTCCAGCTTGCTCCCCGCCTCGGCGTAGCTTTGGGAGGCATTCTTCAGGTGGTTTCCCAGCTTGTTGTGGACATCCAGGAAGGCTTCCAACTCGCGTTTCAGGCCGCTCAAGCCGCTGAGCAGTCGCACCGCGTTCTCCTCCACTTGCATGCCCCGCAGGCCCATCAGAATGACAGCCAAGTAGGCATACAAACTATTCGGGGAGACGGGAAACACCCGCTGGCGCCGGCAGTATTCCGCCACGCTCCCTTTGCTGTCTTCCGCGAACAGCAGCTCATAGTAGACCCCCTCGGAAGCCAGGAACATGAAGGCTAGGTCCAGGGTGCCTTCGGCGGGCAGGATGTATTTTCCCGCGATGTCATCCACATGGCCCCGCACGGCCCGGGCGAACTCTTTGCGGGCCTGCTCTTGCTGCTCCGGGGTCTCAGCCTCTCTTAAGCGCCGGTAGGCGTCCAGGGGGAACTTGGAATCGAGGGGCAGCAGCTTCTCCCCCAGCTTCACCACGGCGTCCACCGCCACGCCGCTGCGGAAGCGATGCTGCAATTCATAGCTGTCCTGCGGAATCGCGTCCGCCAAGAGCCGCTCCAGGGCGACTTCGCCCAACGAGCCCCGCGTGCGCGCCCCCGAGAGCAGCGTCTCCAGGGTTTGCGCCGTCTGCCTGAGTTCTCGCCCCGCCTCCTGCACGCTCCCCAGTCGGTCAGTGATCTCGGTTACGGCCCGGGTGGCTTCCGCCAGGCGCTGGCCCACGTCCTGTTGGGCTCGCTGCGCCAGGCTGCCCGAATCCGCGAGGCCCTGTTGCAAAGTGGTACGCACGCTGTCCAGTTGCTGGTTGAACGATTGCACCACCTGGCCCATCTGGGTCTGGATGGTGTAATTGGCTTCCTGCCGGAAGGCCTGCATGTCGTCGCGCAACGCCATCCCTTGCTGCTCCATCCGCGCCCCAAACCGGCTGAGGGCTATCCCGACAAGGACCGCCACCACCACCGCCACCAGAACCGCCGCAATCTCCATTGCCTCGCTCTCTAGCGCAAAGCTACGGGCTGAATTCTACCAGCACGCAAACAGACCGGGCCAACCAAAAGCAAGGCGCCCCCGCCCCGAGGCTTCGGGGCGGGGGCGCTCTCGGCCCACAGGCGATGAAGGTGAGGGCTTACCAGTTCAACTTCAACCCGAATTGGAACTGCCGCGTGTCCAGCGCCGCCGTCGGCTGCCCGGCGATGCAGCGCCCGCCGATGGGGTCGCACAGCGGGTTCACGTCGCCCACGTTGAAGCGGTTGAACAGGTTGAACATGTCCACGATGAAGTCCACCGACCACCGCTCCCCAAGGTAGAAGGAGCGCGCCAGCCGCAGGTCCAGGTTCCAGACCTCCGGCCGCTTGAAGGTGTTTCGCCCCACGTTGCCCGTGCAGCCGAAGGTAGTCAGCCCGGGGAAGGGGCAATTGGTCGGGGGGAGGAAGGCCACGCCGTCGATGAACGGCGAACTCACCGCCCCCGGCGTCCCCGCCGGCACCACCGAGGGCCGGTCGGTGTTGGGCCCGAAGTCCAGGTTGGCATCGCTCCCGGTCAGCGCGCTGAAGGGCCGCCCCGAGCTGGCCTCGAAGATGGGCGAGACAGTGAAGTCGGCGAAGACCTTGTGCCAGGCGTTGTCCGAAGCCCGGTCGAAGGGGCTCTGGAAGACGGCGCTGAAGATGAAGCGGTGGCGCTGGTCGAACGTTGAGTTCCCCCGCTCCAACCGCGCGTTGCGGTTGTCCTGGGGGTTCAGCAACGTTTGCAGGTCGGTCGAGTCGTCGATGGCGTGCGACCAGGTGTAGCTGGCCAGGAACTGATAATAGTTCGAGAAACGCTTGCGCAGGTTCAGCGTCAGCCCGTGGTAAATCGAGGCCCCGTTGGACTCCTGTTGGTTGACGTCGCTGAATGGGATGAACACCCCAGGCCCGGTGGGAAAGCCGAACGTGGAAGCAATGCCCAGGATGGCCGAGTCCGGTATTCCCAGGGGCCCGGTGAAAGCCAGGTTAGGCCCCGAGGGGCGGAAGTGGTTGAAGGCGAACGGGGACACGATGGGAACGCCAAAGAAGGGCCCCGGGTTCACATTCACCACGGCAATCCCCGGAATGAGGGAGGCCACCGTCACGCAGGGGCTCAGACTGAAGAACCGCGGGTCGGCCGGGGCGCAGCCAGCGTCCTGGGCCGCGAGAAAGTTTCGGGTCAGCAGCAACGGGTCGGAGGCATTGATGTTGCGCGGCCGGTTCAGGTGGGTGCCCTTGACCCCCTGGTAGCCGATGCTGAAGGCAAAGTCGTGGGCGATTTCCCGCTCGAAGGTCAGGTTCCAGTGCTGCGCATAGGCAAATACGAAGTCCTGCGCCACCGGCAAGGTGAACGGCATGATGGCCAACGGCACACTCGAACCAAAGTTGCAAACCCGCAATGGGTCAGGATCCGGCGAAACCTGCGGACAGAAATTCTGGTTGATGAAGACGGAATTGGCCAAGAAGGGATTGAAGCGCTGCTGGCTGCCCAGGAAGCCGAAGCTGGGCGGGGCATTCAGAATCCCCTGGAAGATCGAAGCGGCGTTGAAGCAGGCGGGGTTGACCAAGATGCTGGTAGCGCAGCCCAGGCCCGGGCCCACAATCAATTGCGAAGATTGGGCCCCATCAGCGGTGTCGGAGTTGAAGGCGAGGGCCAGCAAGGGATGGTCGAAAAACACCCCATAGGCGGCCCGGACTACGGACTTGCCGTTGTTCCACGGGTCCCAGGCGAAGCCGATGCGGGGCTGGAAGTTATTCCAGTCGCGCGGAATGCCCTCGGTGACCCCCAGGGCGTCCTCGGCGCGCGCGGTCAGGTCGTTGAAGGCTGACAGGCGTGGCGTGGCCTCGCCTTCCCAGCGCAGGCCGTAGTTCAAGGTGAAGTTGGGCCGGATGCGCCAGCTATCCTGCCCGTAGAAGGCAATGGCGGTGTTGTTGAAGGAGCTCGACGAGTCCCCCACGCCCTGCACGAAGCTCTGCGGCAAACCCAGCCCGTAGGCCTGCACGGCCGTGAAGCCGGGGACGTCGACCGGCCCTACCGTATCCGGAAACCCGAAAGTCGTCTCCGAGAGGGCCCCGAAGTTCATCACCCCGCCGAAGTTCAACTCGAACACCTGGTCATTGGCAAAGCGCGGACGCACCTGGATGAGGTTGATGTCGGTGCCGAACTTGAAGGTGTGGCGGCCATGCACCACCGAGATGTTGTCCGTCCACTGCCAGCGCCGCTCGATGCGGTCCACCCGGCTGAAGGGCTCCCGGCCGAAGAAGGCGAACCCGCCGATGTTCACCCCCAGGCCTTCCCCGCCCAGCGGCTCCCCCGGCGTTCCCGGGGCCCGCGAGGGCGTGTAGCTGAGCCCGCGGCGGGCGAACTGGAAGCGGGCCTCGTTCACCCAGCGGGGGCCGATGGTGGTGACGTTCTGCGCCACCAGGGTGAAGTCGCGGAAGCTCTGCTCCGAGCTGCGGGAAAAAGAGTTCTGCCCGAAGGTCTGGTTCTGAGCGTTCACCTGGATGCCCCGCACCGTGCTGGGCGTGACGCTGACGCGCAGGAAGAAGTTGTTGTCGTCGTTCCAGCGATGGTCAATCCGCCCCGACCAGAAGGTGGTGGCTTCGTCCACCGGATAGTTGCCCCGCAGGGCGTTCAGGCGCGTGAAGGAAAACGGCAGGGGCGGCCCAAGAAACGGGAAACCTGGGCAGCCGGTGCAGGGGATGAGAAAGCGGCTGCCGGTAAAGGGGTTCGAACCGAATAACGCATTCTGTGCGCCCCCGGCCGCTAGAAACAGGTAGTTCTCCAGCGGCGTGTTGATCCCGTCGGCTAGGTTGATCGGCCCCAGAATGACGGACGACAAAGGATTCGTGGCGAACGCCGCCTGTTCCGGCGTCAGCAGCAAGGGGAAAGGAATTCCCGCCACCGTTGTCTGCACCAGCCCGAAGTTGTCCTGGCCGATGGCGGAGAAACCTTCCTCCTCCCGCCGCCGGGTCTCGAAGGAGAAGAAGTAGAAGGTTCGGTCCTCCACGATGGGCCCGCCCAGGGTGACGCCTCCCTGGAAGCGGGTGAAGGCCGGGTTCGAGACCGTCGAGAAGGGGTTGCGGGCTTCAAAGTTGCGATTGCGAATGAAGCCGAAGACGTTGCCGTGAAAGTCGTTGGTGCCGCCCCGGGTGACGATGTTCACCACTCCCCCGGAGGCCCGCCCGAACTCCGGCATGTAGCTGTTGGTGATGATCTGGAACTCCTGCACCGCCTCCTGAGACACGGTCGAACGCACCCCGTTGACCGAGTTGTCGGTGGCGTCGGCGCCGTCCACTGAAACCAGGTTCGAGCGCGCCCGTTGCCCGCCGAAGTTGATCCCGCTGGTGGGCGCCGCCCCGATGCTGGGGGCGCTGTCGCGGGCCGACTGAGAAGTGAGCAGGGTGAAGTTCAGGTAGTCGCGCTGGTTGATGGGGAGGTTGTGGATCTCGAGGCGGGTAATGGTTTCGGCCACGGCGGTGCGCTGGGTTTCGATCAGTTCCGTCTCGGTGGTAACCACCACGGTCTCCTGCCCCGGCCGCAACTCCAGCGCCACGTTGTATTCATTCACCTGCCCAATCAGCACTTCCACCTGCGGGTTGCGCACCCGGCTGAAGCCCGGCGCCTCCACAATCACTTCGTAGACGCCCGGCCGTAGCGCCAGCATACGGTACTCGCCGGCTTGGTTGGTGGCGGTGGTACGGGTCAGGTTGGTGCCCAGGTGGCGCACAGTCACGCTGGCGCCCGGCACTCGCGCTCCTTGGGGGTCGGTCACCACCCCCACGAGGTCGCCCGCGTTCGATTGCGCCTGCGCGGCTGCGGGCGGTGCTCCCAGCGAACAAAAGCTGGCTGCGACCAACAGGCAGACGAAGACAGCAGTGGTTCCTCGCATCATCCAATACCTCCCCCCGGTGTGGCGGGCTTCAAAACGTTGGCCTCGACGCTGATTCGCTAGGAACCCCGTACGGGCTTTCGACCGTGCAGGGGTTCTACACCAATTGCCGCGGGCAGCGCAACAAGAATTTGCAGCCCGCGGCCGGGCGCCCCCTTTTTCTCGGGACTTGCCATCGGCGGCGCACTTTTGCTAAAGGTGAGCCTCGGCCCCGGGCTCTGCGGGCGGGATTTCCCAGAGAAGAAGAGATGAACTGGCTTGATTTCACCTTGGTGGGTGGCTACGTCCTCTTCCTGATTGGCCTGGCCTACTACTTCAGTCTCCGCCAGCAAAGCCAGGAGGACTACTATGTCGGCGGCCGCACCATACCCTGGTGGGCCAGTGGCCTCTCCACCATGGCCACCCAGCTCGGCACCATCAGCTTCGTCTCCGCTCCCGCCTTCGTGGCTCTGAAGGACGTGGGGACGGGCGGCGGCCTGGGCTGGCTCACCTACGAGTTCGGGGTACCCCTCGCGCTGATCTTCATCATGATCTTCCTGCTGCCCGTCTACCACCGCGCCCGGGTCATCAGCATCTACGAGTACCTGGGGAAGCGCTTCGACGGCTCCACCCGCGTCTACGTCAGCCTGCTGTTCCAGATCAGCCGTGGCCTGGCCACCGGGGTGGCGGTCTACACCATCGGCTTCGTGATCGCCATCTTCTTCGGGGAGGTCGACCCGGGCCGCGTCTGGCCCTATATCATCGCCATCGGCATCATCACCGTCATCTACGACGCTATCGGCGGCATCAAGATGGTCATTTGGAGCGACGTCATCCAAATGACCGTGCTCGCCCTGGGCATCCTTATGCTGGCCTTTGTGGCCTACACCGAGATCGGGGGCTTCGGCCCGCTGCTTGGCGTCTACGCCGACGACCCGGAGCGCTTCCGTATCTTGAATTTCAGTTGGGGCTACGGCGAAGGCCAGCAGTACGCCTTCTGGCCCATGCTGCTGGGGGGCTTGTTCCTCTACATCTCCTATTACGGCTGCGACCAGAGCCAGGTGCAGCGGGAGCTTTCGGTGGGCAGCACCGACAACGTCCGGCGCTCGCTGCTGCTGAACGCCCTCGGGCGCTTCCCCCTGGTGCTGCTCTACTGCTTCATGGGGCTGCTTTTGGGCAGCTTCACCCTGCTGCGGCCCGACTTCCGGGCCCAGATTCCTGCCGAGCACCTCGACTGGATGGTGCCGCTGTTCATCGTTGAATACCTGCCGCACGGGCTCATCGGCTTTATCTTCATCGGCATCCTGGCGGCGGCGATGTCCAGCCTGGACTCGGCCCTCAACTCCATGAGCGCGGCCACCATGCGCGACCTCTACCAACCCTACTTCAAGCCCCAGGCCAGCCAGCGCCACTACCTGATTGTCTCCAAGCTCTTCACCGTCTTCTGGGGCGTCTTCACCATCATTTTCGCCTTCATCGTTCCCGCCATCAGCGAGACCGTCCTCGAGGCCATCAACAAGGTGGGCAGCCTCCTCTACGGGCCCATCTTCGCTGCGTTTCTCCTGGGCATCCTTACCCGCTGGGCCACCCCCCTCGGCGTCAAGCTCGGCGTGTCCACCGGCATCGCCCTCAACCTCTTCCTCTGGCTGGGTGTGCCCGAGCTTTCCTGGCTGTGGTGGAACGCCACCGGCCTGGTCGCCGCCGTGGCCACCGCCCTGGTGGTGTCCAAGCTCTCCCCCCGGCCCGCTCCCGAAGTGCCGCTCGACCCGAGGGAACCCACCCGCTTGAACTGGCCCCTCCGCTACCTCCTGGTAACGATTTACTTCTTTGGAATCATCGCCTTCTGCGCCTACCTGCAAACCGCCCTCTCTTCCTACTAAATTAACGGTGGCCAAATCTGCTCGAGTGTGCTAGTCTTTCTGTTCCAACCCGATTTGATAATCGCGGACTAGAACTCTTTTGGGCGTCGAAAACTAAGAGAGAATTTTTTATGTGCGGAATCGCCGGGGTCTTCCACCCCCGACCCAACGAGACAGCCAGCCACTTGCGCGAGCTTCTGGCCGCGATGCAGCACCGCGGCCCGGACGGCGCCGGCATGGCCATCGGCCGCCAAGTCCGCACCGGCTGGACGTTGGAGGAGGTGCAGACCGACGCCCTGCGGGGCACCACCGGCCTCGGCCACACCCGCCTGGCCATCGTGGGCGGCCGCCACGGCTTGCAGCCCTTCCAGAGCCGCGACGGGCGGCTCCTGCTCCTGCACAACGGCGAAATTTACAACCACCACGAGCTGCGCCGGTCCCTGCCGGAGAAGGTCAATTTCGAAACCAAGACCGACAGTGAGGTCATCCTTCGGCTGCTGGAGCGCGAATACCAGGGGGATTTGCTGGCCGCTCTTCGCCGCGTCCTCCCGCACCTGGACGGTGTCTACGCCGTCGCGGTCAGCGATGGCGAGCGGCTCATCATCGCCCGCGACCCCATGGGCGTCCGCCAACTCTATGTAGGGAAAAACGGCAAGACTTTTGCCTTCGCCTCGGAAAAGAAGGCCCTGCAAGCCACCGGCATCCAGGAGCCCATCGAGCGCCTCGAGCCCGGCCACCTGGCCTGGGTGCGCAATGGCTCCTGGGAGCAGGAAAACTTCGCCCGCATGGACCTGCGCCGCATCCCCGCCGACGTCACCGAGAAAGAGGAAGCGCTGAAGCTCTACCAGGACACCCTCCACCAGGCCCTCTACAAGCGCATCCGCGACCGCGACCGCGTGGGGGTCATCTTCTCCGGCGGCATCGACAGCGTGCTGGTCGCCTACCTGCTCAAGCAGTTCGGCCTCCCCTTCACCTGTTACAGCGCCGGCTTCTGCGGCTCGCCCGACCTGGATTTCGCCCGCCGTATGGTCGCCCAATTCGACTTCCCCCTCCAGAGCCGCGACCTCGGGCTCGATGACATTGAGGACCTCCTGCCCCTCATCATGCAAACCATCGAGGACCGCAGCCTGAACCAGGTCGAGGTCTCCGTCCCGGTCTTCGCCTCGGTGCGCTTGGCCTCGGAAGCGGGCGAGCGCGTGCTCTTCACCGGGCAGGGGGCCGACGAGCTCTTCGGGGGGTACTCCTGGTACCCGCGCATCGTCGACCGCGAGGGCTACGATTCCTTCGTCGAGTACGAGATCAGCGACATCGAACACCTCTACAAGGAGACCCTGGAGCGGGAAGACAAAATCACCATGGCTCACAGCATTGAGCTCCGCGTGCCCTATTTGGATTTGAAGCTGGTGCACGCCGCCCTGCGGGTCGACCCCCGCCTGAAAATCCAGCCGGGGGGCGACCCCCTGGGCAAGCGCGTCCACCGGCAACTGGCCGTGCGCCTGGGCATCCCACCCGACTTCGCCTGGCGCCCCAAGCAGGCGGCCCAGCACGGGGCCGGCATCCACGAGGCCATCCAGGAGCTTGCCGCCCGCGCTCACTACACCCAGGAGGACGTGCGCGAGACCGGCTACCGGGCTCAGGAGAGCATCCCCGAAGTCCTGGGCAGCTCCTCCCGCTACGGCTACCGCTACGGCGAAGACAAGCTCTGGAAAACCGAAGACCACGTCCAGTGCTACTTGGACAGCCTGGCCTGGAAAGCGGGCCTGCTGACGCCGCCGGAGCAGGAGTACCTGGTTCCGAAACTGGAGTCGCTGGCGACAGTCTGACTCCGCCGAAACGCGAAGGGAGGACGTGATGCGAATCGAGGTCCCCACCTACACCGAGCGCTTCGGCGCGGTGCGCATCTACAACGTCCAGCGCATCTTCGAGCTTGACTCCGGGCTGAGCGACACTGAGAACGGGCGCGACGACGACCCCGCCCTCACCATCCGCCGCATCCCCTACGACTCCCTGATCAATATCGAGCGACGCATGGCCATCGTGGTTCCCTGCAAACAGGAGCGGTTGAAGATCCTGGAGGGGGTGCTCGCCGGCATCCCCCACGACTGCCTCACCATCCTGGTCTCGAACAGCAGCCGCTCCCCCATCGACCGCTTCCGCATGGAGCAGGAGGCCCTTTCCCAGTTCTGTCGCCTCGTGCAACGCAGCGCCATCCTCATCCACCAGCGCGACCCCGGCCTGGGCGAGGCTTTCCGCGCCGGCGGGCTGCCCGAGGTGCTGGACGAGGAAGGACTGGTCCGCAACGGCAAGGGCGAAGGCATGCTGGCGGGCCTGGCCCTGGCCAAGCTCTGCGGCAAGGACTTCGTCGGCTTCATTGACGCCGACAACTACGTCCCCGGCGCGGTCAACGAATATGTCAAAGACTTCGCCGCCGGCCTGCACCTGGCCCAGAGCCCCTACGCGATGGTGCGCATCAGTTGGCACTCCAAGCCCAAGGTCACCCGCCGGCGCCTCTTCTTCGAGCGCTACGGGCGCACCTCCGAGGTGACCAATCACTTCCTGAACGGGTTGGTCTCCCACTACTCCGGGTTCGGCACCGAGATCATCAAGACGGGCAACGCCGGCGAGCACGCCTTCAGCTTGCAGCTGGGCGAGCGGCTCTGTTTCTCCACCGGCTACTCGGTGGAGCCGTACCAGTACATCAACTTGCTGGAGCTCTTCGGCGGCGTTCGCCCCAGCCCGTATCCGGAGGTGATGGAGCAGGGCGTCGAAGTCTTCCAGATCGAGACCCGCAACCCGCACTTCCACGAGAACAAGGGCTCCAAGCACGTCGGCCATATGCGCGCCGACGCCTTGAACGTCATCTACCATTCTTTCATCTGCCCCGAACCGTTGAAGGGTCCCATCCGGGAGTGCTTGCAGAAGGACGGCACCGCTGACTCGCTCGACCATCCCCGCCGCAGCTACCCGCCCTTGCGGGGGTTGCGGACGCAGCCGTTCCTAGAGACGCTGGAGCGCGAAGCCTCCACCTTCCAACAGATTCGCCCGGTCATTACCATCCCCCTCCCGAGCGAGCCCCTCATCCCTGCCCCGGAGCCGCTGGGGAAGGAGGAAGGCCAGGCCGGGGGCCAGCGCTCCTAGTCGCGCGCGCGCCTTGCCATGGCCGAAGGGCCGGAAGTCCGCCGCATCGCCGACCAACTCAACCAAGAGTTGCGCGCCCGGCTCATCCGCCGCGTGGAAGCCCCCAGCAGAATGCGCCGCCACCTGGGTCCCCGGCTGAAGCGGCTGCGTGGGGCGCGAATCCGGCGGGCCACCGCCCGGGGAAAACTCTTGTGGCTGGAGTTCTCGACCGGCGACATTCTCCTCCACCACATGCGAGTCTGGGGGCACTGGACGTTCTCCCCGCCCGACCGCCGCC
>JALLOH010000259.1 GCA_027717655.1 Acidobacteriia bacterium AH_259_A11_L15 | reverse complement strand
ACCGGCTCTCTCCTTGAGCGGAAATTCTCTGCCAGAGTAGCGGTTGGCGGCGGGAAAGGGAAGCGGGTCAGGGCAGAGGGCGGCCGGCGCGGAACAGCAGCTCCCCCGGCCGGAGGTGACGCAGCTCCAGTTCGTACCCGGCCAGCGTGGTGCCGTCGAAAATCTGCTTCAGCTCCCCGGGCGCTTCCACCGGCCACTCTTTCGGCAGGAGGACGGCCAGCCGCAAGGCCAGCGGCAGCCGTGCGCCGGGAGCCGCGGGCAGCGGGTACCAACCGGTGGTCGAGAGCTGCGCGCGCTCGGCTTCGATCACCACGCTGCGCGCCGGCACCGAAGCCGCCTTGAGGTTCAAGTCGTAGCTCACCACCACCACCAGCAGTTCTCTCGGCTCCAGCGGCTCCCATAGGTAAACCCGCACCGCCCGCGGCCTGTCGTCGCCCATCACCAAACGCCAGGAGAGCTCTCGTTTTCGGTCCCAGACCCGGCGAAAGTCCATATAGGGGGCGACGGCGGCGGGGAGGCGAAAGTCGATGCTTTCCCGGCGGCGCGAGGATCGCAGGTAGTAGGTGGCCTTGACGTAGACGGATTGCCGGCGAGGATCGATGCGCACGGTGAGCTCCAGGCGCTCGACCGAAACCTGTTGCGCCCGCAGCGGCGTCGCCACTCCTGCTCCCATCAACAGCAACAGCGCTGCACCGGCTAGCGCCCCTCGGGGCAGG
>JALLOH010000258.1 GCA_027717655.1 Acidobacteriia bacterium AH_259_A11_L15 | reverse complement strand
GGCATCCTGCGCCAAGAGGGCGCCCGCAAGGTGGTGCTGGCCGGACAGGTGAAGCACAACCAGATTTTCAGCGACATCCCGCCCGACCCCGTCATGGCGCAGCTCCTGAAGCAACTGCCGCAGAAAAGCACCGATGCCTTGATCGGCAGCATCGCCGCGGCGCTGGAAGCGCTGGGTCTGGAAGTGGTGGACTCGACCTCGTTTCTCTCTTCGCTGCTGCCCGCGCCGGGGGCGCTCAGCGAGCGGGCTCCGGACGCCGAGGAGTCGGCCGACATCGCCTACGGGCGGCACATCGGGCGGGAGTTCGCCCGGCTCGACCTGGGCCAGACTGTCGTGGTCAGCCAGCGCGCCTGCGTGGCTATCGAAGCGATGGAAGGCACCGACGCCACCATCGAGCGGGCGGCGCAACTGGCCCACGGCCGGCGCTTGGCGGTGATAAAGGTCTCGAAGCCCAGCCAGGATATGCGCTTCGATGTTCCGGTGGTGGGATTGCCGACGCTCGAAGTGATGAAGCGCTCGAACGCCACCGCGCTGGCGCTCGACGCCGGGCGCACGCTCATCTTCGACCGCGAAAAGTTCACCCGCCGCGCTGACGAGTACGGAATCACCGTGGTGGCCTTCAAGCCGGACGAGGCCTAGGACGATGCCGGAGAAAATCAAAGTCGGGGTCGTGGGGGTGGGGGATTTCGGGCGGCATCACGTGCGGCTCTACCGCGAACTGGAAGGCGCCGAGCTGGTGGGTGTCTTCGACACCAACGCAGAGCGCGCGCAAGCGATGGCGAAGGAGTTCGGAACCCGGGCGCTCGACTCGCTCCCGGCGGTCGCCG
>JALLOH010000257.1 GCA_027717655.1 Acidobacteriia bacterium AH_259_A11_L15 | reverse complement strand
CTTGGCCATCAGGTACCAGACCGGGGTGCCGCCCTTGCGCACGGTCTCGACCATCTGCTCGGACTCGGTCCGCGGCACCCGCGGGTCGTTGGCCCCTTGGACGATAAACAGCGGCTTGGAGATGCGGCCGGCGTGGTGGACGGGGGCGATCGCCTCCAAGTAGGCACGCATTTCGGGGTCGCGCTCGTCGCCGTACTCGGCCCGGCGCAAGTCACGCCGGTAGCCCTTAGTATTCTCGAGGAAGGTGACGAGGTTGGAGATGCCCACGACGTCGAGCGAGCAGCGGATGCGGTCGTCGTAATTGGTGGCCACCGCCAGGGTCATGAAACCGCCGTAGCTGCCTCCGGTGACCATCACGCGCTCCGCCTCGAGTTCCGGCCGGGTCTCGATCCAGTCGAACAGGGCATTGATGTCCCTGTAGGAGTCTTCGCGGCGCAAGCCGTTGTCGAGCTGCAGGAAGGTCTTCCCGTAGCCGGCGGAGCCGCGCACGTTGGGGAAGATCATGGCAACTCCTAATTCGTTGAGGAAGTAATTCCACCGCCCCAGGAAGTAGGGCCGGAACTGCGACTCGGGGCCGCCGTGGATGGAGACGATGACCGGGCGCTTGCCGGTGAAGCGCGCGGGCGGCCGGTAGAGGAAGCCGGAGATGGTGCGGCCGTCGAAGCTTTTCCAGTGGATGAGCTCGGGCTCGGAGAAGCTTCCGGTGTTCAGGCCGCCGGTCTCGCTGTAGGTCCAGCGCTCCATCTTGCCCGTGTGGACTTGGAGCGAATAGACATCGGTGGTCGAGCGAGCCGACTGCAAGTTAAAGCCCAGGTCTCGGCTGTTGTGGTGCCACTC
>JALLOH010000256.1 GCA_027717655.1 Acidobacteriia bacterium AH_259_A11_L15 | reverse complement strand
CCCCACTGCTTCAGCAGGGAGACAGCTTCTTCGACCGAGGCCGCGCGATGATAGCGAAAGGGACGCGGATACATGGACTCTGCTCTCCGCCGGATCGGTCGAAGAAGCTGTCTCCCTGCTGAAGCAGTGGGGCGAAGAGGCCAGGCTTCTGGCCGGCGGACAAAGCCTCATCCCTCTGATGAAGCTGCGCCTGGCCAGCCCGCGTCATCTGGTCGACCTCAACTTCGTCCCCCACCTCTCCTATGCAAAGAAGGACGACGGCGCCCTTCGCTTCGGCGCTTTGACCCGCCACGCCGAGATCGAAGCCTCCCCTCTCGCCGCGCAGGTTCCCCTCCTGCACGATTGCGCCTCCGGTATCGCCGACGTCCAGGTGCGCAATCGCGGCACCCTGGGCGGCTCGCTGGCCGAGGCCGACCCCGGCGGCGACTGGGCCCCCGTGCTGCTCACCTTGGGCGCCCGGGTGACCTGCGTGGGGCCGGAGGGGGAGCGCACAGTCGCCCTCGCTGATTTCATCACCGATGCCTATACCACGGTGCTCCAGCCCGCCGAAGTGCTGCGGGAAATAACGGTGCCGGTTCCCGCCCCCAGGAGTGGCGGGGCCTATCTGGCTCTCAAGCGCAGCGCCCCCGTCTATGCCACCGCCAGCGCCGCCGTGCAGTTGACCCTGGCAGACCAGGACACTTGCCGCGAAGTCGGCATCGCCCTCGGGGCTGTCGGCCTGACGGCCGTACGGGCCAGGGAAGCCGAAGCCGCCCTGCGGGGAAAGCCTCTCACCCCGCAGGCCATCCAGGCGGCCGCGGAAGCGGCGGCGGCGGCCTCTGACCCCCAGAGCGACATGC
>JALLOH010000255.1 GCA_027717655.1 Acidobacteriia bacterium AH_259_A11_L15 | reverse complement strand
GTCGACGTACACCTGCTCGACCCAGCCGGCGATCTTGACGTGGATGCGGGCGATCTGCGTCTCGTCCACTTCCAGGTGTCCCACCGTGCGGATGGTGCGCTCGAGGCGCTGGCGCTGAACCTGAGTAGTCCGCACACCGATTAGTTGTTGTTTTTGCGGTGACAGCATTACGGTCCCCGGCGGGCGGTCCTGCATCGCTTCCACCTCGTCGGCGTATTTGGGTACGAGCTGCATCCCGCAGTCGGGGGCAAGGCCCGGCTGGTCCGAGCTGTATTGCGGGTGCATGGGGTCATACCAGTAGAGGACCTCCCGTTCGCCGGGGGTGCTGCTTGCCGGGTCGTGTGCGGCGGGTTGTGCGGCGGTTTTCGGAGCCGTCTGTCCCCCACCCAGCCAGGAGACGATTGGGTCGCGGTAGGCGATGCCGGCCAGCAGGCCGCCGCTGAGCAGGGCCAGCAGAAACAGGATCAGCAAGAGGAACTTGGCGCGGGTCAGGACAATCATGGTTGTGCTCCCTCTACTTCGTCAGCTCCACGCCCACCAGCGGCTCCAGGCGGGCGAGAGCGATTTGAAAGTTGGTCAATTCCCGGTAGTAGCTGATCTCGTAGTCCAGCACCAGGATGTAGCTATCGAGCACGGTGAGGAAGTCCAACTGCCCCACCTGGTAGGCCGCCATAGCCGAGTCCAGAGCCAGCGAGGATTGGGGGACGATGGCGCGGGAATAGAGTCGGGCCAACTCTTCCGCCGCCCGCACGGCCAGGTACTGCTCCTTGACCTCGAAGTAGAGCATGGTCTCCCGGTTCTCCCGGCTGCGCCGGGCGGCCAGCAGCTCCTGGGTGGCCTCGC
>JALLOH010000254.1 GCA_027717655.1 Acidobacteriia bacterium AH_259_A11_L15 | reverse complement strand
GCCGAAAAACAGACCCCTCGCCCCGAAGGTTCGGGGCTCGGGGTGACAAAGCTCGCTGGTCGCGGGTCGCGGTCCCTTACTCGGTTTCTATCTTGAAGGTGGCGAGCACCTGGCGGAGCGCCTCCTCGTGCTTGGGGAAGGGCTTGGAGTAGGCCGCCAGGCCGATGGTGATCTGGTTCACGCCGCCCTTGTTCTGGAAGCCGATCCAGGTCAGGCGGCGATGGTCCTCCGGGTCTTCCTTTTCAGCTTCCAGGGTGAGCACGCCCTGAACGTCGCCGATAGCGTAGTCCTCGCAGGAGGCCATGCGCCCGGCCTCTTTATCCCGCTGGCAGCTCTCCCGATTGGCGTCGAGGCTGGCCTCCGCCGGGAAGTCGCCGCCGAACCGGGAGATGGTGACGTCGAGGCCCACGGCTTCCGCCGTGCCGCTCAGCATGAACGAGAGCATGTCACGCTCCAGCATTAGTTCTTCCCAGTTGTCCGGCACCTGGAAGGTGATGCCGTTGTCCGCCCAGGTGACTTCCTTCAGTGTGGAAGCCGAGGTGGAGCTCGCCGTTGTTCCGCTCGATTCCTCCTCTTTTTCCTTTTCCTTCTCCGTCGTCGGGGGCTTGGGCTTGCGGGGAAACTGCGCCGCCGCCACGCTAACGAACCCCAGGAAAGACAACACCACCATCAGGGAAAAGATACGCCGCCACATAGTTGCCTCCATTTGGAATAGACTGCCCGCAGCCTAGCAACTCCCAAGGGGCGAGTCAAGCCGCCCGGCGGCCAAATGTTTTTGAGAGCGGCGCCTGCGACTGCGCTAAAATCAGCTCCCCGTACCACGGGAGAACATCATGCAGAAGCC
>JALLOH010000253.1 GCA_027717655.1 Acidobacteriia bacterium AH_259_A11_L15 | reverse complement strand
CATTCAGCCGGTCGCCGTGCGAGCTCACCTTCTCCTGCCCCAACCGCAAGCGCAACCAGATGTGGCCCCCGCGGATGATCGACTGGTAACTGTTGTAGGCGTAGACGTAGAGGCCCGAGCGAGACACTGTCTTGGCCAGGGTATCGCCGGTTTTGTCGAGTCCGTCGCCGGCCGCGCCCCCAATGCCAATCGTCACGTCGGTCATGGCCGACTCTCCTGAGTGGTCAACCGTTCTCCTCCAAGCTGAGTTCGCTCCCCGGGCGGGGAAAAGGAAGCCAAGCCCCTGGTGGGAGCAGCGGTGTTACTGTAGGTCTAGCCTCCCAACACCCTTGGTTGAACTGCCACCCCATACTTGATTAGACAGCCGCCTGCGGTGGCTGTCAAGCCGGTTCCGGCCTTGTTTCTTCCGGACGTGGTTTTTGCTTTCCTTGACCGGGTTTCGCGTGCATCCTAAGCAAGCGATGCGCCGCCGCTACAAAATCCTGCTGGTGCTCCTGGCCGGGCTGGTGGTGCTGGCCGGGACTCTGGCCTGGCGCATTCACACCTGGGGCCAGCCCCTGCCGGTGAGCTATCGCCGAGTGGGGGTCACGCCCGCCACCCCCGGCGGCGCCGGCCAGAGCTTCACCTATCTAGAGATGAGCGAAGCAGGACGCCCGTCGCAGCGGATTGTCGAAGTGGACTCGGACGGCGACGGCACCATCGACCTGGTGCTCACTGAGGGCCGCTCCCTCGCTGGCTTCAACCGGCCCCGCCCGGACGACCCGGAGGCGCGCTGGCTGGTGCTCTGCCTGGACGGCGTGCCCTACCAGCAGATGCTCGCCCTGTGGGAGGAAGGCTACTTCCGCG
>JALLOH010000252.1 GCA_027717655.1 Acidobacteriia bacterium AH_259_A11_L15 | reverse complement strand
CTCCGGCGTGATCGCCGAGCTCCTGGGCCAACTCTTTGGAAAGCTCATACCAACGCAGCGCTTCCTGGTATTGGCCAATCTGCAGGTAGGTTCGTCCCAGATTGGCCAGCGCCCACTCTTCCCCATGGCGGTCGCCAACTTCCCGTGCTAGGCGCAATGCCTCCCGCTGAAATTCCAAGGATTTTTCGAAGTCGCCCAGACTGCGATAGATATCTCCGAGGTCGCCCAGAGAGTCGCCTTCTTGCATGCGATCGCCCGTTTCCCGGCCCCGCTGCAGGGAGAGTTCGAGCGGCGGGATGGCGGCCCGATACTGCCCGCGCCGCTCATAAATGTCGCCGATGATGTGAGCCGCCCAGCCTTCGCCCCGGGGATCGTCGAGCTCGCGAGCAATTTCCAGAGCCTGCTGGCTGCTATCAAGGCCCTTTTCGTAATCGGCTGTCCGGAGGTAGGCGTCTCCCAGCATCCACCACGCCGCTGCTTCGGCCCAACGATCCTCTTGCTGTTGGGCGACGGTGAGAGCGCGCCGGCAGTATTCCACCGCCTCAGGGGCCTCCAGCAAAGCAAAGGCTTTCCGAACCACCAAGATCACCTGTTCCCAGTCGTGGGCTTGGGTCGCTTCCAGGAAAAGTTCTTGGAATTCGGCGAACGAGAATTCCGCCGGGGACGCACTTTGGGGCCCGCTCGCGCGTACGAGGGGCAGCACAAGCAAGGTGAGACAAAGAATGGCTGTTCGGACCTTCACGCCAGCCGTACCCTCTTGCTCTTTCCGTGCCCTCGCCGGTGTTTCCTTCTTCCTCTCTGCACTGGAATTTCTTCGAGGTTGGCAACCACCAAGGGGTTTACTTCTGGGT
>JALLOH010000251.1 GCA_027717655.1 Acidobacteriia bacterium AH_259_A11_L15 | reverse complement strand
GCTACCTCCAGGCGGTCAAGGCGCTCCAGGCCGCCGGGGTGAAGCTCGAAGGCGACCTCGTGATTGCTGCCGTCGTAGGCGAGATCGAAAAATCGCAGTGGGGCGACGAGTACCTCGGCAAGCAGTACCGCGGCTACGGCGTGGGCAGCCACTACCTGGTGAACCATGGCGTGCTCCCCGATATGTGCATCCTGGGCGAGCCCACCGACCTGCAACTGGTGCTGGGTCACTACGGCTCGCTCTGGATCCGCCTGTCTACCTTCGGACCCTACCGGCACACCGGCTTCACCGAAGGCCGCCTGCAAGAGAACGCCCTCCGCCGCATGCACGAGGTGATGGCGGCGGTTCTGGAATGGATTCCGCAGTGGGAGCAGAAGGCCGCCTACGGGGGCCGCAAGGGTGTGGTCAACCCGGGCAGCCTGCGTGCCGGCCATCCCTGGCGGGCCAGCCGCACCCCCGAGCGCGCCGACCTGTTCTTGGACATTCGCGTTCCGCCCACCATGCCGCTCCGCGAAGCTCGCCAGGAACTGCAGAACTTGGTGCAGGAGCTGCGGCGGCGCTACCCCGACTACGGCCTGGGGTTTGAAACCTATGTCTCGGTGCCGGGCGCGGAAATTCGTGAAGACCATGAGCTGGTGAGGGCCCTCGAGGCCGGCCACCAGCAGGTGCTGGGCGAGAAGCCCGGGCGGGGCAGCGTCCTCTGGTGCTCGGATGCTTCTGTGCTCACCCGGTACGGGATCGAGACGGTCAACTACGGGCCCTCCAGCGGCCCCCGCGACGCCGAGGGCGAAAAAGTCAAAATACAGACGCTGGTGGACGTCACCCGGGTCTATGCCCTCACCGCCGCTCAG
>JALLOH010000250.1 GCA_027717655.1 Acidobacteriia bacterium AH_259_A11_L15 | reverse complement strand
CTCGCTCAGGCTCAATCCCGCGAAGGCGGGATTGAGTGCGGAAGGTGGGAGTCGAACCCACACGGCCTTGCGGCCACAGGATCCTAAATCCTGTGCGTCTGCCCATTCCGCCACTTCCGCACGCTGGCCTATACCCCTGCTCCCCCTATTGTACACGCCGTGTACGACCCTCTACACGGCGTGTAGGGGGCCTTCCCGGGAGGGCCCGGGACCTCTCCCTGGGGGCCGGGAGCGCCTTGCTCCCTCTCCGGCGGGCGGAGAAAGGCAAGGCGAACGGCAGAGCTTGCCACCGCGCCAAGATTACTGGTTCTGTTCCGGCAGGCGGGGCTTGGTGCGCTCGGCGTCGTCTTTGACGGCCGCGGGGGGGCTCACCTCGTGGATGAACTCGCCGGTCAGCGACTCCAGGAAGGCCAGCAGGTCTTCGCGCTCCTGGCCGGTCAGGTCCGCCAGCGCATGGATGGTCTCATCCAGGTTAGGGTTGGAGTTGCCGCCGCCCACGTAGAAGTCGATGACATCTTTCAGCGTGGCCAGGCTGCCGTCGTGCATGTAGGGGGCAGTGAGAGCGACGTTGCGCAGGGTGGGGGTTTTGAAGGCGCCCTGGTCGGATTCGTTCTGGGTCACTTCGTAGCGCCCCAGGTCGGAGAACTCGGGCTCGCCGGTCGTCGTGTAGGTGATGCCCACGCCCAGGTTGTGGAACTGGTCGTCGGTGAAGAGGGCGAAGTTTTCCCCCACCGTGTGGCAGACGGCGCAGTTGCCCTTCTGGGGGTCGCGGAAGACCTGGAAGCCGCGCTTGACCGGCTCGGTCACGGCGGTCTCGTCGCCGCCGTAGAACCAGCGGTCGAAGGGCGAGTTGGCA
>JALLOH010000024.1 GCA_027717655.1 Acidobacteriia bacterium AH_259_A11_L15 | reverse complement strand
CTATATCTCCGAGCACCTGCCGGACATCCGCACCCCGGCCTTCGTTCCGGAAGCGGCCGAGGAAATTGCCCGCCTGCTGGAAGCTACTCGGGGACGCGCTTTTGTTCTCTTCACCAGCTACCATCAGATGGAGCAGGTTTATCAGCGCGTAGCTTCGCGGCTGGGATTCCCGCTGCTGCTGCAGGGCACCGCCCCGCGCACGGCGCTGCTCGATCGCTTCCGGCAGACGCCGAATGCGGTGTTGTTCGCCACCGCCAGCTTCTGGCAGGGAGTAGACGTCCAGGGGCCGCAGTTGAGCGCGGTGATCGTTGATCGACTCCCGTTTGCCGTTCCCACCGACCCGGTGGTGCGCGCGCGCATCCAGGCGCTGCAAGAGGACGGCCACAACGCCTTCGTCGAATACCAGATTCCCGAGGCCATCATCGCCTTGAAGCAGGGCTTCGGCCGCCTGATTCGCGCCCGCACCGATCGCGGCGTGCTCGCCATTCTGGACAATCGCATCCGGCGGAAGCAGTATGGTAGACTCTTTCTGGACAGCCTGCCGCCCTACCGCATCACCTCGGAGTTGCGCGAGGTGCGGCGGTTTTTGCACGAGGGAGCGAATGTTTGAAGTCGCGGTGGAAGAAAGCTTCGCCGCCGGCCATGCCTTGCGCGGCTACCGGGGCAAGTGCGAGGGCGTCCACGGCCACAACTACAAGGTGCGGGTGGTGCTGGCCGGGGAGAGGCTGGATTCGGCGGGCCTGCTCTATGACTTCGGTGAACTGAAGCAGCGCCTCGCCGAGATCATTCGCTCGCTCGACCACAAGTTCTTGAACGACATCGCCCCCTTCACCCAGCTCAATCCCTCGGCGGAAAACCTGGCCAAGTATTTTTACGAGCAGGTCAGCCGCCGGCTGGCCGCCTCCCCGGACGGGGCGGTGGTCCGGGAAGTGACCATCTTTGAGACGGAAAATACGACGGCCACCTATCGCCCGGAGCGGGCCGGGCCGAGCGGGTGAGCTTGGAGGGGAAACTCCGCCTCGATTCCAGGCCCCGGGACATCGAGCCAGGCGGGCCCGGGCATCTAATTAGCAGAGCCAAATCGGGCTACCGGAGGGGGCGGTCGGGCGGTGAACAGCCTGTCGCGCCCGGCGCTCATCTGGGTTATAGTAGAGTGGAGGAGCTGCCTAGGAGGAGAGAAACGAAATGAAGCTTGGACGCTTGTTTGTGGGCGGGGTTGTTTGTTTGTCCTTGTTGGTGCTGGCCGCTACCCCGGCGGAGGCCCAAATGAATTCGGGCACGGTGATGGGCAAAGTGACCACCCCCGAGGGAGAGCCCGCCGTGGGGGCCAAGGTGACCATCAAGAGCCAGAGCACCGCGCGGAAATGTGTGGTCAAGACTGACAAGCACGGAGAATACATCTGTGCGGGCTTGCGCCAGGGGAATTATGAGATCACGGTCGAGTACGAAGGAATCAAAGTTTCCACCAGGGATGTCCCGGTTGTTGTCGGGCTGTACGGCAATCCGGCCTCGAGCAACTTCCGCAACCGCTTTGACATTCCCCTGGGCCAAGTCGTCCAGCAACAGGAAGTCTCCGCAGAGCAACAGGAGGCCGAGCAAGCCGCAGGGGGCTTCGAGCACGCCCGAGCCTTGAACCAGGCGGGCAAATACCAGGAAGCCGCGGACGAACTCCTGGCGGTGATCGAGCACGACCCCAGTCAGTGGATAGCGTATGCGGAGCTGGCCATCGCCTACGAAGGCCTGGGCCGTACCGAAGACGCCATGAACGCTTACCTGACCGCCATCGACCTGAACCCCACCGAACCCGGCCTGTACAACAACCTGGGCAAGCTGTACATGAATCAAGGCCGCGTGGAAGAGGCCCGCGAGCAGTTCGAGATCGCGGCCGAGCTCAGTGGCGAGTCTGGCGACACCTTCTACTACAACTTGGCGGTCACCTTCTACAACTCGGGCGACATGAAGGCGGCCATCGAGCCGTTGCAGCAGGTCTTGGAGTTCAAGCCCGACCACGCCAATGCCCACTTCTTCTTGGGTGTCTGCCTCTACAGCACGGCGGAGACCAAGCAGGAAGGCGGTGAGATAAAAACCATCCTGCCGCCGGGCACGCGGCAACACTTCGAGCGCTACCTCGAGCTCGCGCCCAGCGGCCAGTTCGCCGAGAACGCCAGGCAGTACCTACAGATCATCGAAGAGTCCGTGCCCGCGGCCGTGCGGGTAAAGAAGTAGCCGCGGTTTCGGCTTCGCACCGCCGGGCCCGGGACCCTCGTCGGGGGAAAGAGGGGAAATGTTTTTTCCGCGCCCAAGAGGGCTCCTCTTGGCCTTGGTCCTCGCCGCTCTGGCCCCTCTTCCTCTTCACGGACAGGGGCCCACGCTGGTCGCGTTCACCGGGAGCGTGTACGACGAGCAAGGGCAGCCGCTGGCGGGCGCGACCGTCGTTTTTCAAGGGCTCGACATCACCAGCATCCGCCGGGAAATTCGCACCGACGAGAAGGGCGAGTTCTACTACGGCGGCTTCCTCCCCGGCCGCTACCGGATTACGATCCTCCGAGGGGAAGAAGTGCTCTGGTCAATGCCCGTCACCCTGTCGTATTTCCTGGACGTGCTGCGGCTGGACATCAACCTGAAGCAACTCCGGGAAGCCGCGGAAAGCCTGCGCCGCTTGGACCCCGAGCTGGAGCAGCGGCGGGAAGAGAATCGTCGGCGCCGCCAACGAGAGACTGAGCTGCAACAACACTATACGCGGGGCACCCGCTACCTGGAAGACGGGGAGGCGGAAAAGGCCATCGAAGAATTTCAGGCCGCGCAAGCCCTGGAGCCGGAGAACGGCTCGGCCTACGCCATGCTGGCTGCGGCCAGGGCCGCGGCCGGCCAGCCCCAGCAAGCCATTGCCCTCTACCACCGCGCCTTGGCGCTGGAGCCCGATGAGGCGGCTCACTACAACAACCTGGGTACCCTGCTGGTGGAGGAGGGGCAGATGGAAGAAGGGCTGGCCCATTTTGACCGGGCGGCGCAACTCGACCCCGGCCGCGCCTCCACGTATCGGTTCAACCGGGGCGCCGCCTTGTTGAATGCCGGCCGTCCCGCCCAGGCGCTCCCGGCCCTGCAAGAGGCGGTTCGCCGCGACCCCACCCTGGCCGTCGCCCACTATTTCCTCGGGCTGGCGCTGCTTCGCACCTCGCCCCGGGTGACGACGGAAGCGGAGCAGGAGCGCGTCGAGCCGCGGCGGGGGACGCTGGAGGCTTTCCGGCGCTACCTGCAGCTCGCCCCCGACGGGGAATACGCCCAGCAGGCCCGAAATCACCTGGAGCGGTTCGGCGCCCTTCCCGTCGAGTTGCATTCGCCCGCCGAGGTTCCCGAGTGAAACCCTGCCTGCGCCGGCCCCCGCTTCCCGCACTAGTCGGTTGCCTGGGGCTGTGTCTTCTGGCTTCGGGCTGCGAAGGGCCTCGCTCGGTTCAAGTTCCCCTGGGCAGCCAGCAGCTCCCCGGCCTCTACTGGGAGCCACCCGAGCGCATGGCCCCCGCCCTGCTGCTCTTGCCCATGCAGGGCGGCCACAAGGAAGACTGGGTTCCCCTGGCGCAGCGCCTCCACCGAGAGGGCTACGGGGTGCTGGCGTTGGATTGGCGGCAAGCAGGGCGCACCGACCGCGAGCACTTGCTGGCCGATGTGCGCGCCGGGTTTGATTTTCTGCGCGCACAAAAGAAAGTCGATGCCGCCCGCATCGGCTTGGTGGGCGCCGACCTGGGGGCCAACGTGGCCCTGGATTTCGCCGCCTTGGAGCCAATGGTTTCCCTGGCGGTGTTGCTTTCCCCGGGCTTGAACTACCGGGATGTGTTCGCCGAGCCCGCCCTGCGCGACTTCGGAGCTCGGCCGCTGCTGCTGATCGCCACCGAAGAGGATTTCCTCAGCGCCCAGGCAGTCCGCCGCCTGGCCGGCGCCGCTTCCGGAGACCCCGTGCTCAGGCTCTATCCCGGCCAGGCCCACGGCACCGACCTGCTCGCGGTGGGAGCCCCGCTGGGGGACGATGTGCTGGCTTTTCTGCAAGGCCGCCTCTAGCCCGCGATTGACACCGCTCCGTCCGCGCCGATAGACTGGCGGAGTTCGAGCGCAGTAGGGGAGAGGCGTGCGGCGCGATCTTTTGGTTACTGCTCTGGTGTTCATGGTCGTCGGATTCGTGGCGGGCTGGGTCTACACCCGGCAGACGGCGCCGCCGTTGCCGCGGCAACCCCCGCCGACGAGTGCCGAGACGGACTTGCCCGAAGGACACCCTCCGCTGGATGTGGCCGGGCGTTGGAGGGCTCTTCAAGAACAGGCGGAGGCTGACCCCGACAATCCCCTGGCCGCCATTGACCTGGGAAATTTTCTCTATGACCTCGGCCGCTGGGACCAGGCCATTCTTTGGTACCAGCATGCCCTCGAGCTCGATTCCTCCAACACCGATGTCCGAACCGACCTGGGCGTCTGCTACTTCAATCTGGGGCGCTTCGACGAGGCCCTCGCGGAATTCGACCGCGTCCTGGAGATCGAGCCCGACAAGCCGCAGGCTTTGTTTAACCTGGCCATCACCCGCCTGCGCGGCAAACAGGACCAAGCCGGCGCTCGCCGGGCCTACGAGCGGCTGCGCCGCGCTCACCCGGACTATGAAGGGTTGGAGGGCCTGGCCCAGTTGCTCGAAGGGGAGCCCTCCCCGCCATGACCTGGCTCCTGCGTTTGGCCGCGCTGGTGGCGGCGCTGCTGCTGCTGCGCTGGCTGTGGCTTTGGTTCTGGTCCCGAATGGTTCGGGGCGGCTGGAAGCGCCTGTTTGATTACACTCTGGAGCGAGCGCGTCCCCCGGGGCCGCCGCCGGCTCGCACGGGCACCTTCAAGCGCGACCCGGTGTGCGGAACCCACGTGGCCCTGGAATTGTCCCTACAGGAAACGATGGACGGCGAAGTCTTCTACTTCTGCTCCGAGCGCTGCCGGGAGCTCTATCGGGTCCGGCGAGCGCGCCGGGTGCGCACCACGGGTTGAGTTAGACCCCTACGTCAGTCGAAGAGACGCGGAGGCTACACGATGAAGGAAAACCTGAACCCCTACGTCATCTCTCAAGTGCAGTTTGACCAGGCGGCCGATCACCTGAAGCTCGACCCGGGACTCCGGGAGGTGCTGCGGCGGCCCAAGCGGCAAATGGTGGTTTCAATTCCTACCAAGATGGACGACGGCTCGATCAAGGTTTTTGAAGGCTACCGCGTCCAGCACAACATCGCCCGCGGGCCCGCCAAGGGCGGCATCCGCTACCACCCCAATGTCAGCCTGGACGAGGTGAAGGCGTTGGCCGCCTGGATGGCGTGGAAGACGGCCGTGGTCAACATTCCCTTCGGCGGCGGCAAGGGCGGCGTGATCTGCGACTCCCGCCGGATGTCCCTGGGCGAGCTGGAGCGCATGACCCGCCGCTTCGTCTCCGAAATCCTTCCCATCATCGGCCCGGACCGCGACATCCCCGCCCCGGACATGTATACCGACGCGCAGACCATGGCCTGGGTGATGGACACCTACTCGATGACGGTCGGCTACTCCAGCCTGGGGGTGGTCACCGGTAAACCGGTTTCGCTCGGCGGCTCCGAGGGCCGCAACGAAGCGACGGCGCGTGGCTGCCTGTTCGTCGCCCAGGAGGCCGGCAAGGTGAAGCGGCGTCCGCTCAAGGGCGCCACGGTGGCGGTCCAGGGCTTCGGGAACGCGGGCAGCATCGCCGCCCGGTTGTTCGCCGAGCAAAAGGCAAAGATCATCGCGGTCAGCGATTCCCGCGGCGGCATCGTCAACCCGCGCGGCATCGACGTCGCCAAAGCCATCCGGCACAAGGAGAAGAGCGGGTCGGTGATCGGCCTGGCCGGCACCTCCCGCATTCGCAATCAAGAAATTCTGGAGTTGAAATGCGACATCCTCATCCCGGCGGCGCTGGAGAATGTCATCACCGCCGACAACGCCAACAACATCAAGGCCAAGATCATCGTGGAGGCGGCCAACGGGCCCGTGACCCCGATGGCCGACGACATCCTCAGCCGCAAGGGCGTTTTCGTGGTGCCTGATATCTTGGCCAACGCCGGCGGCGTGACCGTCAGCTACTTCGAGTGGGTGCAGGACTTGCAGAATTTCTTCTGGGAAGAGAATGAGGTCAACAATAAATTGGAAACCATCATGAAGCGCGCCTTCCACGAAGTCTACGAGACCTCGCGGAAGTACCGCGTCACCATGCGCGTCGCCGCCTACATCCTCGCCGTCGGCCGCGTCGCCGACGCCACCCTCGTCCGCGGCCTCTTCCCGTAACTACCGAGCCGCGGGACTCAGCTTCGCTGGGTTGATGAACCCTGCCCGTCGGAGCCTTAGCGACGGCGGGCAACCCTCCTGTTCGGGCTGTTTCTGCGGCCGCGCAGGAAAACATTTTTTTGAAAAACATTTTGTATTGACAGGCCGATTTAGGTTATTCTCTGCGGCGGGAAGTAGGTATGGAGGTTGCGCGCACCGATGGCCAATAACACTGCCGGGGTCCCCCCGGTCCTGCTCACCATTGCCGGCTTCGATCCCTCCGCCGGCGCCGGAATCGCCGCTGACTTAAAGACCTTCGCGGCCCACAACTGTTACGGGGTGGCCGCGATCACAGCAGTCACCATCCAAAGCACCCGCGGCGTCAAAGGCGTCCAGCCGATCTCGGCGGAAGTGCTGCGCGCGCAGTTGGACGAGTTGGTCAAGGACATGCCGCTGGCCGCCGTCAAGATCGGCATGCTGGCCACGCGCGCCAACGTGCAGGTGGTGGCGGAGCTGCTGGAGAAGAAAAAATTCCCCAACGTCGTCCTCGACCCCGTCCTGCGCGCCACCTCGGGCATGGAGCTGCTGGATGCCTCCGGTGTCAAGGAGTTGAGCAAGCGCCTGCTGGCGCGCGCCACCGTCATCACCCCGAACATCGCCGAGGCCGAGACGCTTTCCGGGGTGCCCATCAAGAGCGAGGACGATATGAAGGCCGCTGCCGAGAAGCTCCGCCAGATGGGCGCGCGCGCCGTGGTCATCACCGGCGGCGAGCTGGAAAAGCCCCTGGACATTTTCTACGACGGCTCTGAGTTCACCCCCTTCGGCAGCGACCGGGTGAAGTCGGAGAACACCCACGGCACCGGCTGCACCTTCTCTTCGGCCATCGCGGTCAACCTGGCCTTCGGGCGGCAACTGGCGGACGCGGTCATGCTGGCCAAGGCCTACGTGGCCAAGGCCATCGAGAAGGGCTACTCTCTGGGCAAGGGCAAGGGCCCGCTGAACCACTTCTACCGCTACCAGAACGGCAACATGGTGCGCTCGCACTCGATGCACACCCCTGCCGAAGGCCCCGTCCACGCCGCCAGCCACTAGCGAGACAGTACCGACCAATTCCCCCGCGGCTCGTTTTTCGGGCCGCGATTTTTTTTCGGCGGACAGTAGCCGTATGCTTTTTCTGTCATTCTGAGCGAAGCGAAGAATCTCAGCCCAGCCTTCAGGCAACGCTGAGGTCCTTCGCCTGCCCTGAGCGAAGCCGAAGGGTCGCCCCGAAAACTTCGGGGCTCCTCAGGATGACAGTGGTGTTGCTAGCGGCGGAAGATCAGGGCGCCGCTGACCAGGGTGGCCACCGGGCCGCCCCGGAAGCGGCGGCCGTCGAAGGGCGAGTTGCGGCTTTTGGAAAAACCTTCTTCGGTCCGGTAGGTCCAAGCCCGCTCCAGATCGAACAGGGTCAAATCGGCCGGGGCGCCTATTTTCAATTGCCCTCCTTCCACCCCCAGAAGGCGCGCCGGGTTGGTGGAGAACAACGCCACCAGGCGCAAGAGAGAAATCTTCCCGGTGTGATACAGCTTCTCCAACGCCAGCCCCAGGGCGGTCTCCAGGCCGATGATTCCGAAGGGCGCCGATTCAAAATCGGTTTGCTTCTCGGTGGCGGTATGCGGGGCGTGGTCGGTGGCGATGGCGTCCACGGTGCCGTCGGCCAGGCCCTCGAGCAGGGCGGCCACGTCGTCGGGCGTGCGCAGGGGCGGGTTCATCTTGGTGCGGGTGTCGTAGTCGCGGCAGGCTTCGTCGGTGAGCGAGAAATGGTGAGGGGTCACCTCGCAGGTGATGGGCACGCCTTCGCGCTTGGCGCTCCGCACCGCTTCGAGCGCGCCTCGGGTGGAAAGGTGAGCGATGTGCATCCGCCCGCCGGTGAGCGCCGCCGTGACCGCGTTGCGCAGGACGGGGAGCTGTTCCGCTAGGGCGGGCAGGCCGCGCAGCCCCAGCCGCAGCGACCACTCGCCTTCGTGCATCACCCCGCCTTCGCTGAGTTGCTGCTCCTCGCAATGATCAATGACCACCATATTCAGGGCGGCGGCGTACTCCAGCGCCCGGCGCAGGATGCGGCTGTTCGCGATGGGCCGGCCGTCGTCGCTGAGAGCTACGGCGCCGGCGGCGCGCAGGGATTCGATTTCCGCCAGCTCCTCCCCCTGGCTTCCTTTCGTCACCGCGCCGATGGGATAAACGCGCACGCCGTTGCCCTGCGTCGCCTGTGCCAGGAGGGCGCGGGTGACGAGCGGGGTGTCGTTGACCGGCTGGGTGTTGGGCATCGCGGCCACGGCGGTGAAGCCCCCGGCGGCCGCCGCCCGCGTGCCGCTCTCGATCGTCTCCGCGCCCTCCTGGCCGGGCTCGCGCAGGTGGACGTGCATATCGAGAAAGCCCGGGGCGACGATGAGGTTCGTGGCCTCGAAGACTTGCAGGTCGGCCCGCTCGATTGTTTTGTCCACCGCGGCGATGCGCCCCTCTTCGATCAAGACGTCACGGCGGGCGTCGAGCCCGGAAGCGGGATCAACCACCCGACCGTTCCTGATCAGCAGCGGCTTCACGGGTGGGCTCCCGTGAGTAGCTCCAGCAGGGCCATGCGGACGGCCACGCCGTTTGCGACCTGTTGGGGGATGACCGAGCGCTCGCTGTCGGCCACCTCGCCCGCGATGTCGATGCCGCGCAGGAAGGGTCCGGGGTGCATGACGATGGCGTCCGGCCGGGCGCGCGCCAGCCGCTCCGGCGTGAGGCAATAATGGCGGGCATACTCGCGCGGGGACGCGAAGAGCGGCTCCCGCTGCCGCTCCAGTTGCACGCGCAGCATCATCACCACGTCGGCGCCCTCCAGAGCTTCTTCCAAGCGCCGGCAGACGGTCACGCCGGGGGCCAGCTTCTCCAGGCCCTTGGGGACGAGCGGGGGCGGGCCGGCGAGCGCGATGCGGGCGCCGAACTTGGAGAGCAAGTGGAGGTTCGAGCGGGCCACGCGGCTGTGGAGGATGTCGCCCAGGATGGCCACCTTCAAGTTGTCGAGCCGGCGCTTGTGGTCGCGGATGGTGAGGGCGTCGAGCAGGGCCTGGGTGGGGTGCTCGTGCACGCCGTCGCCGGCATTGAGAATCGGAACCGTCGTGTGCCGCGCCAGGAAGTGGGGCACGCCGGACCCCGGGTGGCGGATGACCAGGGCGTCGGGGCGCATGGCGGCCAGGGTCTTGACGGTGTCGAGCAGCGACTCGCCCTTCTGCACGCTCGAGGCTTCCAGCGCCAGGTTCACCACGTCCATCGACAATCGCTGCGCGGCCATCTCGAAGGAGAGGCGGGTGCGGGTGGAGGGCTCGTAGAAAGCCAGCACCAGCGTCTTGCCGCGCAGCAGGTCAAGGCGCGGCACCGGGCGAGTCTCCCCGCGTCCCGAAGCTTCGGGACGGGTCTGGTATTTCTCCGCGGTGGCCAGCACCAGCTCGATGTCTTCGACGCTGAGCGGCTCGATCCCCAACAAATGTTGTTGGGAGAGGCGGGTGAGCGTCTTGCGAGCAGCCAAGGGGAGTTCCTCTCTGCGGCTCCGCCAGGGGACTCAGCCGACTTTTTCCACCAGCATCACGCGCTCTTCCGGGTCCACTTCGCGGAGGCGCACTTCGATGATCTCGTGGGCGGCGGTCTGGACGTGGCGGCCGACGTAGGTGGCCTCGATGGGCAGCTCGCGCCAGCCGCGGTCGATCAGCACCAACAGTTGCACGCGCGCGGGGCGGCCGTAGTTGAACAGGGCGTTCATCGAGGCGCGGGTGGTGCGGCCGGTGTAGAGGACGTCGTCCACCAGGATGATGGTCTTGGCGTCGATGGGGAAGCCGAGCGGGGCTTCTTTCACCACCGGTTGCGTGTCCACGGTGGAGAGATCGTCCCGGTAGAGCGTGACGTCCAGGGTTCCCACCGGCGGCTTCACTTTTTCGATCTCTTCCAGGCGGGCGGCCAGGCGCTGGGCCAGGGGCACGCCGCGGCGCCGGATGCCCACCAGGGCGACGTTGGCGACCCCGTGGTTGCGCTCGGCCACCTCGTGGGCCAGGCGCACCAGGGTGCGGTCAATCTCGGCCGCCGACATCAACTGGGTTTTTTCGCGAATCTGCATTCGTGCAGGTTGAGAAGCCGCGGGGCCTACCTGCGCTTGCCTGCGGCAGGCAGGGCGGGCAGACCGACTCATACTAGTGGCGCGGCGCCTGGGTGTCAAGGAACGGGAAACGAGGCGGAGACGGAGGGCCTCGAAGGGGAGGAGCCGTTGGCGGGGCTCAAGCCATCTGCTACACTCCGGTCCGCGAAAAGAGAGATTCGATGCGATTGTCCAGTTGGCGAACGCACCTCTTGCTTGCCGCCCTTCTGCTCGCCCTGCTGTGGGTGCAGGCGCCAGCCGGGTGGGCACAGACCGCCCCCGGGACGCCGCCGCGGCTGATCGTCGTGGTGGTGATTGATCAGTTTCGCGCCGACTACCTGGAGCGCTTCCGCGACCAGTTCGGGGCCAACGGCTTCAATCGGCTGCTCCGGGAGGGGGCCTACTTTACCTCCTGCTTCTATCCCTACGCGGTGACGACCACGGCTCCGGGTCACGCGAGTATCGCCACCGGGACCACGCCGAGCCGGCACGGCATTGTCGACAACAGTTGGTATCGGATCGATCTGGGCCGACGAGTGCCGGCAGTCTTTGATGAAGAGGCGCCGCTGGTGGGCGTTGACCCCTGGCCGGGGGGGGGGTGCGTCACCGCGCATGCTGATGAGTTCCACTCTTGCGGATCAACTGCGCTTGGCCACCGACAACCGGGCGAAGGTCTTCGGAGTGGCCATCAAGGACCGCGCGGCCATCTTTTCTACCGGCCATACGGCCTCCGGCGCCTACTGGTACGACCGGGAGACGGGCCGCTTCATCACCAGCCGCTACTATGGCGACGAGCTGCCCGGGTGGGTCGAGGCCTTCAACCAGCGCAAGCCGGCCGACCGCTACTACGGCCAGGATTGGGAGACGGGCGGCAAGGTATTCTTTTCCCTCACCAGCCGGAGCGGGGAGCCGGACGAGGAGTTTTACAACCGGCTCGTTTTTAGCCCGTACGGGAATGAGATTGTGCTGGCGTTTGCCCAGGAGTTGCTGCGGCGGGAAGGGTTGGGCCGCGACGAGGTGACGGATTTTCTTTTCCTGGGTTTTTCCTCCAACGATGCGGTGGGCCACCGGTGGGGGCCTTACAGCGAGGAAGTGGCGGACATGACCCTGCGCACGGACGAGCAGATGGCCGCGCTGCTCGAGTTCCTGGATGAGCGGGTGGGAACGGGCAACTATTGGCTGGTCCTCTCGGCCGACCACGGGGTGGCGCCCACGCTGGCGCAGGCGCGCGAACAGGGCCTGCTGGCCAAGAACGTGGACGCCCGCGGGGCGCTGGAAAGGGTCGAGCAGGCGCTCGACGACGAATTCGGGGAAGGCGACTGGCTGCTCCCCGGGACCCCTCCACTGACCCTGAACCGGGTGACGCTGGAGCAGAACGGCGTGGGTCTCCGCCGAGCCCTTCACGGGGCGGGAGGCGTAGTGCTGGGAGTCGAGGGCGTGCGGGGCTATGTGGCGGCAGGCGAGGTGCGCCTCGAGCCGGAATTGGCCAACGCCGTGCGCTTGAGCCTCTATCGCGGGCGGTCGCCCGACCTGTATTTTGTTCTGGAACCGTTCGCGCTGGTGAACGGCGAGCGGGGCGGCACGACTCATGGCTCGCCCTACGCCTACGACACGCAGGTTCCGTTGATCTTCTACGGGCCGGCCTTTCGTGCGGGCGTCTATCCGGAGAAAGTCTCTCCCATTGATCTGGCTCCCACGCTGGCGGCCGCACTGCGCATCAATCCGCCCGCGCTCTCCAGCGGCAACGTCCTGGCGCCAGCGTTGAAGACGGAGTGATGAATTGAGGCATGGCGGTTGACCTGAGCGTAGAGCTGGCCCCGCCAAGGGCGGGGCAGGCCGGCCTGCGCCTGAAGAATCCCATCCTGGCTGCTTCTGGCACCTTCGGCTACGGGGTCGAGTTCGCCGAGGTCGTCGATTTGAACCGCCTGGGGGGCGTGGTAGTGAAGGGGTTGTCGGCGCAGCCCATGGACGGCGCCCCGCCCCCGCGCCTGTGCGAAACCCCCGCCGGGATGCTCAACGCCGTGGGCCTGCAGAACATCGGGGTGCGGCGGTTCATCGAAGAAAAGTTGCCCGCCCTGCGCGCCTACGACACCGCAGTCATCGCCAACGTGTTCGGCCACACGGTCGAAGAATACGTCGAGGTCATCACCGAGCTGGAAAAGGCCGAGGGGCTGGCGGCCTACGAGTTGAACATCTCCTGCCCCAACGTTAGGAAGGGCGGGGTGCAGTTTGGGCTCGACCCGCAACTTACCCGCGAGGTGACGGCGGCGGCCCGGGGAGCGGCGCGGCGGCGGCCCTTGATCGTCAAGCTCTCCCCCAACGTGACCGACATCGCCGAAATCGCCCGGGCGGCCGAGCAGGCGGGCGCGGACGCCCTCTCGGCCGTCAATACCTTCACCGGGATGGCCATTGAGTTGGCCAGCCGGCGCTCCCGCCTGGGGCAGGCCACCGGGGGGGCTGTCGGGGCCGGCCATAAAGCCGCTGGCCCTGCGGATGGTGTGGGAGGTGGGGCGGGCGGTTCGCCTGCCGGTGATCGGCCTGGGGGGCATCTCGAGCGGGGAGGACGCGGCCGAGTTTCTGCTAGCGGGGGCGCGGGCCGTCCAGGTGGGGACGGCAAACTTCGTGCAACCTTTTGCCCCCCTGCGTATTCTAAAAGAATTGGAAACCTATTGTGAAAGCAACAAGATAGCGGGGGTTTCCGAGCTATGCGGAACGTTCCAAGGCGACTAAGGGAAGCGAAAAATAGGCGAAGATTTTGCTTGCAGAGCTTTTCGGCCTTTGCTAGGCTGGAGAGGACGAAAGCGACCCTCAGAGAGGCCACGGGAAACTCCTCCTTGAACTCAAACTAAGAATCCCAAAAACAAGAGGGAAGCCCAGGAGCGATATGAGTAAGTTGTATTTTGCAGGTTTGCTGGGGGTCGGCCTGGCGCTCGCCGGGCTGGGGCTGTTGTTGCTCCAATCCCCCGGTGCAGCCATGGCCGACACCGAAAACCCGCTGAGTCCAGAGCCCTCGCTCAACGCCAGCCAGGTGCTGGAGGGCAAAGCCAGTTGGTACGGCCCCGGCTTCCACGGTCGCCCGACGGCCAGCGGGGTCCTCTTCAACCGAAATGCGCTTACCGCGGCGCACCGCACGCTGCGGGCGGGTACGGTGGTCCGGGTCACCAACCTGCGCAACGGCCGCTCCACCGTGCTGGTCATCAACGACTGGGGGCCGGTGCCGGCCGACCGCGTGATCGATGTCTCGGAAGCCGCCGCCCAGGTCTTGGGCTTCCGCGAGCAAGGTGTAGCCTCGGTTCGCATCGAAGTCTACCGCGCCGCCAACTTTCCTAGGTAAAATCTCCCTGCCCCTACGGGCACCACTGAATTTCCCGGCGAACCTTCGCCTGAGGAGCGTCGCTTGCGGGGAGTGTCTGGCTCGTCGGCCGGCGCGCGCCGCCGAATCATAGTGGCTCTGGACGTAGCGACTCGCTCCGAAGCGCGGCGGCTGGTCCAGCGCCTGCGGGGCCGCCCCGGGTTCTTCAAAGTGGGCAGCCAGCTTTTTACAGCCGCCGGGCCTGAATTCGTCCGCGAGCTGGTGCGGCGGGGGGAGCGCGTCTTCCTGGATTTGAAGTTCCATGACATCCCGCACATCGTGGCCGAAGCCTGCGTGCAGGCCGCCGACCTCGGCGTGAGCCTGATTACCGTGCACACTTCCGGCGGGCCCAGGATGCTGCGCGCCGCCCGCCGCGCCCTCGACAAGCACAGCCGACGGAGCCGCCGGCCGAAGCTCCTCGGCGTCACCTTGCTGACCAGCCTGGGCGCCGGCGAAGTGAAGAAGATCGGTTTCTCCGACGGGGTGGAGCGCAACGTCATTCGCCTGGCGCGCCTGGCCCGGCGCAACGGTTGCGACGGGATAATCGCCGCGCCCACTGAGGTGGCGGTGGTGCGCCGCGTTTGCGGCCAGGATTTTCTTATCGTCACTCCGGGTATCCGGCTGGCCGGCGGGCGCCGCGCCGCCGACCAGGTCCGCGTAGCCACCGCCGGAGCCGCCCTCCGCGCCGGAGCGGACTACATCGTCGTCGGCCGCGGCATCGTCGCGTCGCGCTCCCCGGCGCGCGCCTTGGACGCGCTGGCCGCCGAAGTGAGCACAGCCTTGGACTCGCGGCGCGCTTGACAATCGACTTTTTAAACTGTACGATTGAATCGTACCGTTAGAGGTGAGGATGCACGCGATTACGGCGGACAACTTGAAGAGGCAACTGGGCCGCATTCTACGAGAGCTTCGAGAAGGCGACGAAGAGTTCGTCGTCTTTCGCCGCAATGTGCCGGTGGGCGTCTTGATGAATCTGGAAGAGTACGTGAAGGCTCATGCGGACGAGTACGAGGATGTGCGGGACTTTCTTGACACGCTGGTGGAAGAGAGTGACCCTGAATTTCAAATCAGTCTTCGGCGAGCGGCCGGGGAAATTCGACGCGGGCGTTACCTTTCCCACACCCGGTTGAAGCTGGCCCTGGCCGAGAAGAAATTTTGACCCAGTCTTCCCCGGGGGATGCGCTCACCCTTTCAAGCGCGCTATGCGCCCCAATTCCTGCGCGACCTAGAACGGATCGACCCGGTAGTGCGACGGCGTATCCTGGCAGCCATTGAAACGAAGCTCCTCTCGCATCCTTTTGCGCACGCCAAGAAGCTGACGGGGAAAACAGGCCCGGGGCGCTGGCGCTTTCGCGTGGGCGACTATCGGGTCCGGTTCGATATCGAAGGGGCCACCCTGCTTTTCTATCGCGTCCGCCATCGCCGGGAAATCTATAGGTAGCCAAGCCGGTAGGCGGCTTCGATGCATTGCATTGGGGGAGGAAGTCAGCGCCGTCTCGTAGTGAGCGCCAGCGTCACCGGCTGCGCTAGAATAGTCTTCCGATACTGCTCCGTCATGAAACACGTCATCGTCGGCACCGCCGGGCACATTGACCACGGCAAGTCCGCCTTGGTGCAGGCGCTCACCGGCACCGACCCGGACCGCTGGGAGGAAGAGAAGCGCCGCGGCATCACCATTGACCTGGGCTTCGCCCACCTCGACTTGCTCCCGCCGAGCGGGACGGGCGGGGACGGGCTGCGGCTGGGTTTCGTGGACGTCCCCGGGCACGAGCGCTTCGTGCGCAACATGCTGGCGGGGGTGGGCGGGATCGACCTGGTGCTGCTGGTGATCGCCGCCGACGAATCCATCAAGCCGCAGACCCGCGAGCACTTCGACATCTGCCGGCTGTTGGGGATTCCCCGCGGGCTGGCGGTGCTGTCGAAGGCCGACCTGGTCGAGCCCGACTTGTTGGAGCTGGTGCGGCTGGAGACGGAAGAATTTTTGAAAGGCTCTTTCCTCGAGGGCGCGCCCATTGTCCCGGTGAGCAGCAAGACGGGCGCGGGGCTCGACCGCCTGAAGCAGGAATTGGGCCGGGTGGCCGCGGAGGTTCCCGGGAAGGACACCTCTCACTACTTCCGCTTGCCCATCGACCGCGCTTTTGTGATGAAGGGGTTCGGAACGGTGATCACCGGCACGCTGGTGGCGGGCAGCATCGGCAAGGACGAAGAAGTAGAGGTCTTCCCCGGACGGCGGCGCCTGCGGGTGCGCGGCATCCAGGTGCACAGCCAGCGGGCCGAGCGCGCCTACGCGGGGCAGCGCACGGCGCTGAACCTGGCCGGGGTGGAGACGGGGGAGCTGGAGCGCGGGATGGTGCTCACCCTTCCCGGGCGCTTTCAGGCGAGCGAGCGGGTGGACGCGGAGCTCCTCCTGCTGCCCTCGGCGCGGCCGCTCAAGCAGGGCGCCCGCGTTCACTTCCACCAGGGTACAGCCGAGCGAATCGCCGAAGTGCGCTTCTTCGACCGCGAGCAGCTCAGGCCCGGCCAGCAGGCCTTCGTCCAGCTTCGGCTGAGCGCGCCGGTGTTGCTGCTGCCCGGCGACCGCTTTGTCATTCGGCAGTTCTCGCCGGTACTCACCATCGGGGGCGGGCGCGTTCTGGACGCGCAGGCGCGCAAGCACAAGCGGGGCGAGGCCGGGTTGCTCCCGTACTGGCAAACCTTGGCAGGGGAGGACCGGGGAAAGATTCTGGAGGCGCTGGTGGCGCGGGACCCGCGGGGAGAAGTTGAGGAGCGGGAACTGGTGGCGCGCACCGGCTGGCGGGAGCAGGAGTTGCGAGGCGCGGTCGAGGAGCTGGTCGCGGCCGGGAGGCTGCGCCGCGTGGCCGAGGTCCCGCGCACCGTGGCGGACCCGGCTCGCCTGGCCGAGCTAGGCCGCCAAGCCCTGGCGTCCCTGGATGCGTTCCACAGGAAGGAGCCGCTGCTGGAGGGAATTTCGAAAGGAGAACTGAAGGAGCAGGTTTTTGGCCGGGCGGCGGATGCCTTGTTTGACGCGGTCATCGGGGAGCTGACCGGGCGGGGAGAGTTGGTGGTTGCCGGCGACACGGTAAAGCGGGCCGGGCGCACGGTGACGCTGAGCCGGGAGGAGCAGGAGGCGAAGCGGGTCATCGAGCAGGCGTTCGCCCAGGCCGGCCTGAGCGTCCCCTCGGTGAAAGAGGTGCTGTCCAAGGTGCAGGTGGAAGCGAAGCGAGCCCAGAAGATCGTTCTAATCCTGGTGCGGGAGAAGGCGCTGGTGAAGGTGACCGAAGAGTTGCTGTTTCACCGCACGGCGCTGGAGCGCTTGCCGGAACTGCTGCGGCGCTACAAAGGCGAGAAGGGCGAGCGGCTGAGCGTGCCGGCCTTCAAGGAGCTGACCGGGATCACTCGCAAGTACGCCATCCCCTTGCTCGAGTATCTGGACCGGCGGCGGGTGACTCGCCGGGTGGGGGACGAACGGCAAATTCTGGTCTGAAGATGCTACGTTATTAATTATTTCGGCCGTGCGCAGCCGGTTTTGCGAATTTGATTGACTCGCGGCGGATGTATAATTCGTCCATGGCAAGAAGCTATCAAGTCGATCCGGGATGTGCGTTCAACATTCTTTTCTGGCTGATGGTTATCCTGTTACTTGTCGCCCCGGAAGCCGCCAAAGCGTTAGTGGTGGTCCTTGTCGGGCTTGTTGTCGTCTGGTTGTCCAGCGTTCCAATCGCAAAGTGGAAGGAGTCCAGGCGTCCTTGTGTGCACGGTTTTCGGGGCGGTTTGCGTCGAGGCTGCGAAGCGTGCCAGGCCGAGCAGATGCGCATTCAAAGGCAGAGAGAGGCAGAGCTGGGGAGGTGGAAGCAAAAGGAGATCATCAAAAAGCAAGCAAGCAAACTTCGAGATGAAGAGATCGAACGGTTGTCAAAGGCTTGGCTAAGCAGCACAGAGAGCTACGAAGCTCTGACCCCTCGTGAATTCGAGAATGCGGTATCAGAGATCTTTAGGAAGCTCGGCTATAAGGTAAAGCAAACACCTTTTTCGAGGGATGTCGGAAAGGACGCAATCGCCGTCAAGGACGGTAAGAAGTATGTGATTGAGTGTAAGAAGTACGCACCCAACAATAGGATTGGCCGTAGAGAGATTCAGATTCTTCTGGCTGCAATGCAGGACGAAAAGGGCGACGGCGGTCTTTATGTCACTACGGGCAGTTTCACCAAGGATGCCATAGAGTATGCACGCAAACGACGCATAGAGCTCTACGACCGCATCAGGTTACCCGTGCTGGTCCACCAGGCTTATCCAGTCCGAATGGATTTTTCCCAGGCGAAGGTCATGTGTGCTGAATGCGGCTCAACCAGCATTCTGCCTATAGATGATAAGCCCACGAAGGGGTTCTGCACGAACGGACACCCGATCACAAACGAAATCGTCAAGACAGACATGAAAATTTTCTCAACCGCGGAATTTCCTTATTGCGAATGCGGTGCTCCCATGAGAATTGTGCGGGGATACAGACGGAATTTTTGGGGTTGTTCCAGATTCCCGGGCTGCAGAGAAACAAAGCCCTTTGACCGTTGAAAGCGGCATGTCACTAGGCCGAATTACTTTGTCTTCACGAATACGACCTGAAGACACAGACAACAATGTCTGTCCTACCATTTGTTTTTGTTCTTTATTTGATTGACTTACTGCGGGCGAGGCGCCTAGAATCCAGGCTGAGGAGAAACAAGGTGCCGCGAATCGGACTGACCGAAATCCTTGTCATCGCGCTCATCCTGCTGCTGCTGTTCGGCGCCACCCGCATCCCGGAGATGATGCGCGGGCTGGCGCGCGGGCTGCGCGGCTTCAAAGACGAGTTGAAAGCTGAGGAGAAGCCGAAGGAGCAGGGGGAAGAGAAGTCGAAGCCAAGCTGAGTAGCTGCCGACCGGGTCCCACTCCCGAAGCAGGGGTCGTGCAGCGCTACCAGGAATCCTACCTTCCGACCGGGTGTAAAACACCTCTTCCAGACTGGAAATTGGATAAGCGCGGCGACCATCATCATTTCGTCCGTGTGCTAGAATCGCTGCTGTTTCCGGGAGTCTCGAGATGAAGATCACGCGGAAAGACGTGGAACAGGTGGCGGCGCTGGCGCACCTGGAGCTGACGGGGGAAGAGCGTGAGCGGATGCAGCGGCAGCTCGACGCCATCCTGACCTACATGGACAAGCTCAATGAGCTGGATACAACCAACGTGGCCCCGATGGCCCAGGTGCTGGCCCGGACCGAATCGGGCCCGGAGGCGGCCTGGCGCGAGGACGCGACGCGCTCCGGTCTTTCCCGCACGGATGCCCTGGCCAACGCCCCCGACGGGCAGGAACCCTTCTTCAAAGTCCCCAAGGTAATTGAGAGGTAGAGACCCTTTCTAGGGGGAAGGACTGGGTCGGTTGGTTTCACCGCAGAGGCGCCCTTCGACTTCGCTCAGGGCAGGCAGGGGACACAGAGAGAAACAGGGAAAAGAAGAAAAGAGAAGCGCATAGATAGATGGATTGGACGACGCTGAGCATCGCCGGGTTGCGGGAGCAGTTGCGCGGGGGAGCGGTGAGCGCCCGGCAGGTGGCCGAGGAGCAGCTGGCGCGCATCGAGGAGCGCGACAACAGGATTCGAGCTTACCTGGCGGTGTCGCCCAAGCGGGCCCTGGCGCAGGCGGACACCATCGACCGGCGGGTGCAGGCCAAGCAACCGTTGCCGCCGCTGGCGGGCGTGCCCATGGCCGTCAAGGACGTGATTGTGACCCGCGGGGTGGCGGGCACGGCGGGCTCGCGCATCTTGGAGAACTACCGGCCGCCCTACGACGCCACCGCGGTGGCGCGGCTGGAGCAGGCGGGCGCGGTCATCCTGGGCAAGACCAACTGCGACGAGTTCGCCATGGGCTCCTCGACCGAAAATTCCGCCTACTTTCCCACTCGCAACCCGCATGACCCCGAGCGCGTGCCGGGGGGCTCGAGCGGAGGCTCGGCCGCGGCGGTGGCCGACGGGCTGGCGGTGGCCTCGCTGGGCTCGGACACGGGCGGCTCCATCCGCCAGCCGGCGAGCTTCTGCGGGGTGGTGGGGCTGATGGGGAGCTACGGGCGGGTGTCGCGCTACGGGCTGATCGCTTTCGCGTCGTCGCTCGACCACATCGGGCCCTTCGCGCGCACGGTGCGGGACGCGGCCGCGGTACTGCAGGTGATCGCCGGGCGCGACCCGCTGGATTCGACCTCGGCCGACGTGCCGGTGCCGGACTACCTGGCCGAGTTGGACAGGCCGGTCGAGGGGCTGCGGGTGGGCGTGCCCCAGGAGTACTTCGGGGCGGGGCTGGACAGTGAAGTACGCGCCCAGGTGGAAAAAGGGATCGAGCGCTTTCGGGAACTGGGCTGCGAAGTGCGCGAGGTCAGCCTGCCGCACACCGACTACGCCATCGCCTGCTACTACCTGATCGCCACCGCGGAAGCCAGCTCGAACCTGGCCCGCTACGACGGGGTGCGCTACGCCTTCCGGGCGCCCGAGACGACTGCGCTGGAAGAGATGTACCGGAGGACGCGCAGGGCGGGCTTCGGGGCGGAAGTGAAGCGGCGCATCATGCTGGGTACCTACGCGCTCAGCGCGGGCTACTACGAGGCCTATTATTTGAAAGCCCAGAAAGTGCGCACGCTCATCTACCAGGACTTCGTGCGGGCTTTTCAAGATGTCGACGCCATCGTCAGCCCCACCTCCCCCACGCCCGCCTTCAAGCTGGGCGAAAAGACCGAAGACCCGCTGCAGATGTATCTGGCCGATATCTATACGGTCACGGGGTCGCTGGCCGGGGTGCCGGGGATTTCGGTGCCGTGCGGGAAGACCCGGGCGGGGTTGCCGGTGGGGTTGCAACTTTTTGCCCGCCACTTCGACGAGGCTCGCCTGCTGCAACTGGCGCACGCCTTTGAGGAGGCAGCCGGCTTCACGCTTTGACCTCAGGGGCTATAAAATAAAGCCTTGGGGTCTTACCCAAGAACGCTCGCAGAGCCGCGTGAGCCGGAAGTAACGGGGACTTAGGGAGAAGCAGACTCAGGGAAACGACTTGGTGGCCCAAACATGCCCACGGCGTCCGACAAGACTCACTAGTGAATCCGGGTGAGGTGAGCGAATGAGCTTAATTGGTGAAGATTCCGAGATCAAGTTCATCTCCGAGCAACTCGAGATTGCCCGCCGGAAAGAGATTTTTCAACCGGGCGAAAATGTGAAGGCTCTCTTTACCGCCTGGAAGTATTCGATGATGATTTTTTTCTTTGGACTGTTTGCCCGGCTCCTTCAGAAACGCTATCTTGTCGCAGTCACCGATCAGCGGGTTGTATTGATTCACGTTCCGGCTTTTCTGATTCATAGTGACGAAAGCAAGTACTTCCAGTGGGTCGCGGTGGATCGGCCTTGTCCACTGAAGCTGACCGGCCCGCCGCAAAAACAGCATCAGATGGGGAACGAACTGGTTTTGCCGGAAGTGTTTGCGGCCTTCGTCGGACGACCGTCCGTGCGGGTCGTTTGGGGTCTCCGGGCGCAGGAGGGTATAACTCTTGCTTCACAACCGCCGGAAAAATGAGTTTACTGCTTCCGAACGGCACGGCTGGAGCCGTGCCCTAACGGAATTACTTTAGGTGCCGCGGATTTTCTGCGCCAGGTAGTAGGTGTCGAAGCTGGGGCGGGGTTTGATCCAGGCGGGGCGGACCTCGACGCCATCCCAGCGGCGAATGCGGCGGAAGCCGGCGCGGCGCAGGGCGCGGGGGATTTCCGAATCCTTCCACCAGATGTGGTCAACGGATTCCTTCTGTCGTCGCCACCTCTTGCCGGCGGGAACGAACCAATCAATCTCCAGGCGGGCTTTTCTTTTCTGCGAGGAGTAGTGGCCGCTGAAGAAGGCCACGAAGTCTTTGGTTTCAACTTTTTCGGACATATTCGAGATCTGCTGGAAAGTGCGGGCGGTGTCGACGTCAAGATAGAAGTAGCCGCCCGGGCGGAGGGCGCGGGCCACGGCGCGGGCGACGCGCGCCAGGTCGGACTGGCGCGGCAGGTGGTTCAGGCTGCCGAATTCGCAGGTAACCAGATCGACCGCTTTGGGCAGACGGAAGCTTCGCATGTCGGCGCAGAGGACGCGAACTGGCAAGCGCGCGCGGCGGGCTTTTTGGCGAGTCAAGCGGCACATGGTAGGGGAGAGGTCGACGGCGTAGACTTTCCGGCCGCGGCGGGCGAAGTCCAAGGAGGTCTCGCCGGTGCCGCAGCCCAGCTCGCATACGGTGCGCACCTTCGGGAGGATGCGCCGCAATATTTTTTGGCGAGCGAAGCGGTTCATCCGGGGAATCTGGGGCTGCAACTGGTCGTAGAAGCGAGCCAGCAGGGTGTAGGGCCGTCTAGAGGAGATTCCGGGCATAGGAGCGCTGCGATGTTAGTGGAGGCGAGCCGGGGTGGCAAGCGCACAAAAAACCGGCCCCGTCCCGATCCCGAAGCTTCGGGACGGGACGGAGCCGGTGGGCCCCGGACGAGCCGGGGCCGCGTGCGGGAAACTGACTAGACCTCCGGGCGCTTCTTCTCTTCGGCTTCCTCGGTGCCGCCGCGGAGGAATTCGAGGGCGCGGGCTTCCTCTACGGTGAGCGGCGCGGACACTTCCTCCTCGGTGGGCATCTCGGTGCCGATGGTGAGCTGGCGGTAGCGCTCGAAGCCGGTGCCGGCGGGAATCAGCCGGCCCATGATGACGTTCTCCTTGAGGCCGCGCAGGTAGTCCACCTTGCCGCTGATGGCGGCTTCGGTGAGCACGCGGGTGGTCTCCTGGAAGGAGGCGGCGGAGATGAACGACTCGGTGGAGAGCGAGGCCTTGGTGATGCCGAGCAGGATGGGCCGGCCCACGGCGGGCTTGCCGCCCTCCTCCTTGACGCGGGCGTTCTCCTCCCGGAAGCGGAACCTGTCGACTTGCTCGTCCAGGAGGAACTCGGTGTCGCCGGGGTTTTCCACCCGCACCCAGCGCATCATCTGGCGGACGATGACCTCGATGTGCTTGTCGTTGATGTTGACCCCCTGCAGGCGGTAGACCTCTTGGATAGCGTTGACCAGGTAGGCTTGGGTGAACTTCTCGCCCAGCACCGCCAGCAGGTCGTGGGGGTTGAGGGGACCGTCCATCAGGGGCTCGCCGGCCTTGAGGGTTTCGCCTTCCTGCACGCTGATGTGGATGCCGCGGGGGATGGCGTACTCGCGGATCTCGCCGTCTTCGCTCACCACCAGCACCTTGCGGACGCCGCGGGCGATCTCGCCGTACTTCACCGTGCCGTCGATCTCACTGATGATGGCCCAGTGCTTGGGCTTGCGGGCCTCGAACAGCTCGACCACGCGCGGCAGACCGCCGGTGATGTCCTTGGTCTTGGTGGTCTCGCGGGGAATCTTCACCAGCACGTCACCGGGATGGACGTCTTCATCTTGGTCGACCATCAGGTGGGCGCGCGAAGGCAGCAGGTACTTCTTGCGGGTCTTCCCGCCCTTGTCCTGGATGAACAGGGCGGGCTGGTGCTTCTCGTCGGTGGTGGGGATCTTGACCACGCGCTGGACCAAGCCGGTCACCTCGTCCACCTGTTCCTCCAGGGTCTCGCCCGGGATCAGGTCCCTGAACTTCACCGCGCCGCCCACCTCGGTAAGGATGGAGAAGGTGTAGGGGTCCCACTCCAGCAAGGCCTGGCCCAGGGTGACCGGCTGGCCGTCTTCGACCTTGAGCTTGGCGCCGTAGACTACGGAGTAGCGCTCCTTCTCGCGGCCCTTCTCGTCCACTATGGCGAGGGCGCCGTTGCGGTTCATCACCACCAGGTCGCCGTCCTTGGCCTTGACGGTGGTCAAGTGGATGAACTTGACGAAGCCGTTGTTCTTGGCGTCGAGCTTGGACTGCTCGGCGATTCGGGTGGCGGTGCCGCCGATGTGGAACGTGCGCATAGTGAGCTGCGTGCCCGGCTCGCCGATCGACTGCGCGGCGATGACGCCCCCGGCTTCGCCCAGCTCCACCATCCGCCCGGTGCCCAGGTTGCGCCCGTAGCACATCGCGCAGACGCCCCGGCGGGATTCGCAGGTGAGCACGGAGCGGATCCTGACCCGCTCGATGCCGGCCGCCTGGATGGCGCTGGCCAGCTCTTCGGTGATCTCTTGGTTGACCTCGACGATGGCTTCGCCTTCGTAGTCCTTGATCTTTTGCAGGCTGACGCGGCCCACGATGCGGTCGCGCAGCGGCTCGACCACTTCCCCGGCCTCGACCAGCGGGCCCACTTCGATGCCGTCCACGGTGCCGCAATCCATCTCGCTGATAATGACGTCCTGGGCGACGTCGACCAGCCGGCGGGTCAGGTAGCCGGAGTTGGCGGTCTTCAGCGCGGTGTCGGCCAGGCCCTTGCGGGCGCCGTGGGTGGAAATGAAGTATTGCAGCACGGTCAACCCCTCGCGGAAGTTGGAGGTGATGGGGGTTTCGATGATTTCGCCCGAGGGCTTGGCCATCAGGCCGCGCATGCCGGAGAGCTGGCGGATCTGCTGCTTGGAGCCGCGGGCGCCGGAGTCGGCCATTACGTAGATGGGGTTGAAGTAGCCGGTCCCCTCCATCTTTTCCATGCCCTTGAACATGTCGTCGGCCACACGCTCGGTGATGTCTGACCAGATGGCGATGACCTTGTTGTAGCGCTCGCCGTTGGTGATGGCGCCGTCCAGGTACTGCTGCTGCACCTTGAGGACTTCCTTCTCCGCCTGCTCCACCATGACGGCCTTGGAGGGGGGGATCACCAGGTCGTCAATGCCCATCGAGATGCCCGCCTTGGTGGCGTAGAGGAACCCCAGCTCCTTGATCTCATCCAGCATGGCCACCGTGGTTTCCAGCCCGAACTGCAAGTGGCAGTACTGCACCAGTTGCCCGACCCCCTTCTTCTTGAGCAGGCCGTTGATGTAGGGCAGGCCCTTGGGCAGGTGGTCGTTGAGGATGACCCGGCCCACGGTGGTGTTGATGAACTGGCGGTTGAGGGTGATGGGCTCGGTGTGGAGCAGGTCCTGGTTGTCGTAGGCCAGGGTGAGGTCAATCACCCGGCCGCTGTAGCGCAGGCGGACGGGGGTGAGTAGCTCCACCTCGCCCACCTCCAGCGCCAGCAGCACCTCCTCGAAGTTGGCGAAAGCCCGCCCCTCGCCCTTGGCGCCGGACTTGGACTGGGTCAGGTAGTAGAGGCCCAGCACCATGTCCTGCGAGGGCACGGTCAGGGGGGCCCCGTTGGCGGGCGAGAGGATGTTGTTCGAGCTCAGCATCAGCACCGAGGCTTCGATCTGGGCCTCGGGCGAGAGCGGGATGTGCACGGCCATTTGGTCGCCGTCGAAGTCGGCGTTGAAGGCGGTGCAGACCAGCGGGTGGATGCGGATGGCCTTGCCCTCGACCAACTGCGGCTCGAACGCCTGGATTCCCAGGCGGTGCAGCGTGGGGGCGCGGTTCAGCAGCACTGGGTGCTCACGGATGACCTCTTCCAGGATGTCCCAGACGAGGGGCTCCTGGGCTTCCACCATCTCCTTGGCTTGCTTGATGGTGGTGCAGTGCCCGGCCTGCTCCAGCCGGTGGTAGATGAAGGGCTTGAACAGCTCCAGGGCCATCTTCTTGGGCAGGCCGCACTGGTGGAGCCTGAGTTCCGGTCCGATGACGATGACCGAGCGCCCGGAGTAGTCCACGCGCTTGCCGAGCAGGTTCTGCCGGAAGCGCCCCTGCTTGCCCTTCAGGGTATCGGAGAGCGACTTGAGCGGGCGGTTGTTGGCGCCGCGCAGCACGCGGCCGCGGCGGCCGTTGTCGAACAAAGCGTCCACCGCCTCCTGCAGCATGCGTTTCTCGTTGCGGATGATGACCTCGGGGGCGCGCAGCTCCATCAGCTTCTTCAGCCGGTTGTTGCGGTTGATGACCCGCCGGTAGAGGTCGTTCAAGTCAGAGGTGGCGAAGCGGCCGCCGTCCAGCGGCACCAGCGGGCGCAGCTCGGGCGGCAGCACCGGCAGCACGTCCATGATCATCCATTCCGGCTTGTTGCCCGACTTGCGGAAGGCGTCCACCACCCGCAGACGCTTGGCGCAGCGGAGGCGCTTCTGCAGCGAGGGGTCGCTGCGCATCTTCTTGCGCAGCTCCTCGGCCAGCTTCTCCACCTGAACCTTCTTCAACAGCTCCTTGATGGCCTCGGCGCCCATGCCCACCCGGAACTCATTCCCGTACTCTTCCAGCGCCTGGCGGTGTTGCTCTTCGCTCAGCAGCGCGCGCGGCTTGAGCTTGGTGTCGCCCGGGTCGGTGAGCACGTAGGACTCGAAGTAGAGGATGCGCTCCAGGTCGCGCAGGGTAATGTCGAGCAACTGCCCGATGCGGGAGGGGACCCCCTTGAAGAACCAGACGTGGCTGACTGGAGAGGCCAGTTCGATGTGGGCCAACCGCTCCCGGCGCACCTTGGAAAGGGTGACTTCGACGCCGCACTTGTCGCAGATGACCCCGCGGTGCTTCATCCGCTTGTATTTGCCGCAGAGGCACTCCCAGTCGGTCACCGGGCCGAAGATGCGGGCGCAGAACAGGCCGTCGCGCTCCGGCTTGAAGGTCCGGTAGTTGATGGTCTCCGGCTTGGTCACATGGCCATGGGACCAGGAGCGGATTTTTTCCGGGGAGGCCAGACTGATGCGGATGGAGTCGAAGTCTACGATCATATTGGCACGGTCGTACGGGCTGCTACGGTACAAGGTCGTCCTCCTTCGGGCTTACGACAAACCTCTAGCTTTTCTCTTGCGGCTTTTTCCGCTTCATGAGTTCTACGTCCAGGCCGAGCGATTGCAGCTCCCGGATCAGCACGTTGAAGGATTCGGGCACGCCGGGCTCGATGGCCGCTTCCCCCTTGACGATGGCCTCGTAGATTTTGGCGCGGCCGTAGACGTCGTCCGACTTGGCCGTCAGCAACTCCTGCAGGATGTAGGCGGCGCCGTAGGCCTCCAGCGCCCAGACTTCCATCTCCCCGAAGCGCTGGCCGCCGAACTGCGCCTTGCCCCCCAGGGGCTGCTGGGTGATGAGCGAGTAGGGGCCGATGGAGCGGGCGTGGATCTTGTCGTCCACCAGGTGCGAGAGCTTCATCATGTAGATGTAGCCCACGGTGACCGGCTGGGCGAAAGGCTCGCCGGTCATGCCGTCGTAGAGGGTGGTCTTGCCGTGGGAGGGCAGCTTGGCCGCTTCCAGCAGGCGCTTGATCTCGGCTTCCCGCGCCCCGTCGAAGACGGCCGAGGCCATGGGGATGCCCTCCTTCCACGCCTGCGCCAGGGCCATCACCTCCCTGTCGCCCATCTCTTCCAGCATCTCCTTCACCTGCTCGGAGAGCACGGTGCCGCGGAAGGTGTCCTGGAAGTACTTGCGGAAGCCCTCGGCGCGGGTGGCCTCGGTCAACAGGTGGGAAATTTTCTCGCCGAGCTCCTTCGAGGCCCAGCCCAGGTGGGTTTCCAGGATCTGGCCCACGTTCATGCGGGAGGGCACGCCCAGGGGGTTAAGTACGATCTCCACTGCGGTGCCGTCCGGCAGGTAGGGCATGTCCTTCTCGGGGACGATCTTGGCGATGACGCCCTTGTTGCCATGCCGCCCGGCCATCTTGTCGCCCACCGAGAGCTTGCGCTTCATGGCGATGAAGACCTTGACGGACTTGATGACGCCCGGAGGCAGCTCGTCGCCCTTGCGGAGCTTGGCGACCTTCTCGTCGGTGATCTTCTTGAGGACGTCGATCTGCCGCGAGGTCTTCTCCTCGATGTCATCGATCTTCTCGACCAGCAGCGCGTCCTTCGCCTTCAGGCGCATGCGCTTGAGGTTGCGGGTGGAGATGCCGGCCAGGACGTCTCGGTCCAGCTGGGTGCCCTTGGTGAGCAGGCGCTTGTTGGTCTTCTCGTCGTGGAGGTCGCTGATCAGGACCTGGCCGCCCAGCAGCTCGCTGAGCCGCTTCAGGCGCTCGTCCTGCAGGATATCGATTTGGTTCTGCAGGTTCTTCCGCAGCTTGGCCACCTGTTCGCCTTCGATCTGCTGGTGGCGCTCGATCCTGGTGGCCTTCATGCCCTGGCGGGGCTACAACTTCGAGGACGCCATCCTGGTGAGCGAGCGCCTGGTCAAAGAAGACCTCTTCACCTCGCTGCACATCGAAGAGTTTGACATCGAGGCTCGCGACACCAAGCTGGGCCCGGAGGAAATCACTCGCGACATCCCCAGCGTTAGCGAGAGCTTCCTGCGGAACCTGGACGAGAGCGGCATCATCCGCATCGGGGCCTCGGTGAAGCCGGGCGACATCCTGGTGGGCAAGGTCACCCCCAAGGGGGAAACCCAGCTCACCCCGGAAGAGAAGCTGCTGCGGGCCATCTTCGGCGAGAAGGCCGGCGACGTCCGCGACGCCTCCCTCTACACCCCCCCGGGGATCGA
>JALLOH010000249.1 GCA_027717655.1 Acidobacteriia bacterium AH_259_A11_L15 | reverse complement strand
ATCCTATGGAATTGACCTGAGGAGTATCTGTGCCGCGCTTTATGACGAAAGCTTCCGCTTCGTCCAGCGCCATGCACCGAAAGTCCTATTACCCCACGCACCAAGTCGGCGATACGAGCTCTTATTCGCTGCTACTTTCGGCGAGATTCCCGAATCCGCTGAGTTGGCTGATTGCCGAAAACACTTCACGGGCGCTCTCGATGCTAAGGAAGAGTTCGTCCAAGTGCACACGTTTAACAAGCTGTTTGCGCCCGAGAACCTGTACCCTCTGCGCATTGGGCGACATGAACTGGAAACGCAACGCCAAGGGTGGACGCCAGATCCCATGTTGTTTTACATGGATGAGGGCTCGACTTACGACATCATTGAGTATTGGAATCTTCGAGCTATTGGCTGGCCCATTCGTCCGTTGCCGAGGTCCTGGGCGCCAGATCTTCGTAAAGACTGCGAGTTGTTCATCGAGGAGGTGCATCGACCTTATCCGCCCCCTTCCAACGCAATGCATGATGCCCACTTCCTATGTTCTCGATCTTGTTCGTTCGAGGAGATGCAGGCGTTCGTTTCGTCTCTACAGAGGCCGAGCGGGGCTGCCGTCTCAATTGATCGGCGCGTTCCACGACTCTGGGAGGAGTGGGGTCGACACGCGGATCAGGCGGAGCCCCAATCGGTAACCTACAAGACTGAGTCCGTAGACATGCATACCATTGGCGACTCCGTTTCGTTGCAAACCATAGTCCCTGACTTCCTAGAACTCTCGCCGTATGGAGCATCGGAAAAGGCATGTGCAAACGTGCTTGAGGCTTTACCGGGCGGAGCCCCTGTTATTCCTTGGCAGACCACAGACATGCAGACGTTGAC
>JALLOH010000248.1 GCA_027717655.1 Acidobacteriia bacterium AH_259_A11_L15 | reverse complement strand
GCTCGGAGAGCCGCCATGCTATTGACTCGCAGGTTGAGCGGGAGCATGATCCCCTTGCCAGGGCCAGGATTTCCGGGAGCCTGGGCCCTAATGAACAACTCCACCGCCTCTCGTCAGTCGCCGTTCGGCGGCGCATCGGTGGCGGCTTTGCTCTTATGCTGCCCACAAGGGGTTTTATGCGGGTCAGCATAGTCAGAAGTTCGGCAGCAAATGGCCGGCTTCGTTGGATGGCAATGCCAATAAAAGTAGAGGAAAGGAGCTCTCAATGATGAAGAGATTCGTTTACTGGATCGATGGAAGAGTGAATCTGATCATCATTCTTCTTCTATTCTGGGCCCTCTTTTGGGGTCTCAATGGGGGCGATAAGTTTTTCAATGCCCAATCGGTTGCAAATGTAGAACAATGGTCCACGAGGGGAGTACTCGTCGATGCTCATGGAAACATCACGTATACGCTCCATCCGATGGAGACCATTGGGCTGTATGGCGTCAATCGTGATGCAAAAACGATCAACTACTTCAAGGGGATCCATTTACCTAGAGAAATGGCGCTGGTCTTCCTCTACGGAATAGCCACACTAGAAGTGTTCCTGGGGCTGACCTTCCTGGCCCTCTTTGGTTGGAGTTTACTTCCGGAGGATCAAAAACTCAGAGTCGAGTTATTTTCTGACAGAACGATCCACAGGCTCGCTTTCAAGAGCAGTATCTTGATTTTTGCAATCTTCTCCATTGGCGACATCCTGTTTGGGGATCGAGCTGAGCTGTGGGAACATGGCACATTTATTGTACTGTGCCTTATAACGTACGATATGTGGTATCGAACGGATCAATTCCTCATCCAACAGAGAAGGGTTTCATATG
>JALLOH010000247.1 GCA_027717655.1 Acidobacteriia bacterium AH_259_A11_L15 | reverse complement strand
CCGCCCACGCAGGACATCGCGGTGGAAACCCGCTCGGGCGACATCGAACTCTACCTGCCCGAGGCCAGCGCCTTCCAGATCAGTGCCCGCGCCCGCGAGGGCGAGATTGAATCTGATTTCCGCGGGCCCGGCCTCAGCCTCGAGACGGGAAGCGCCGGCGCGCTGCTGAACGGCACCTACGGCGCTACCCCGCCGGCTTCCATCCGCCTCTCCACCACCTACGGCACCATCTACCTGCGCTACATCCTCCCCGGCGCTACCAGCGACTAGCGATTCGCCGCCGCCTGCGACAGCCGATGCAGGCGGCGCATCAGCCGGCACATCTCGTCGGTTTTCTGGATGGCGTCGTCCGAGTCGTAGCCTCGCTCCATCAGCCGCTGCACGGTTTTTGACAACCCCCCGGACGTGCAAGGGTCGAGCAGCGTGGCCGCCAGGCCGTACAGCCCCCCGATGGCCCGGATGGTGTCGGTGGGCACCGGTAGTTTCGCCATGTCTTCCAGGGCGGTGCTGGTCGGCTGTTGCAGGACGTCCGGCAGCCAGTCGTAGAGGCCGGGAATTTCGAAGAAACCAGGGCTGCGGATCAAGCCCAACTCCTGGATGTTTCGCAACAGGTACTGCGTGTGCTCCTTGCGGCGCTGGGCGACGGCCACACGGGCGGCTTCCGCTTGCTGCCGGCGTTGCTCGGCCAGCGCCGCCGCTTGAGCCTCGGCCTCCCGCTGGAGTTGCGCCTGGCGCGCCTGTTCTTCACAAACCCGCAAGCGGGCTTCGCAGGCCGCCAGGTCGGATTGGGCCTGGTCGGCTTCCGCCCGCGCTCGCTCGGCTTCCGCCTGCGCCTGCTCGGCCGCCTGGCGGGCCTCGTCAGCTTCCCGGCGGG
>JALLOH010000246.1 GCA_027717655.1 Acidobacteriia bacterium AH_259_A11_L15 | reverse complement strand
GGGCCTAGAATGACGACAAGCGGTTTAGCGGGAGCGCTCACGGAATCAATGACCAACGAATACAACTACACCCTCAGGGGCTAAAGCCCCATTCCTTTTGTTCTCTTCCAGCCGGGCTGAAGCCCGGCCCCGACAAAGAAGGAACGTCGCGGTCATAGGAGGAGCACGTTCCAGTAACGGATGAGGATGGCGAGGAGAAGCAGCGCCAGAAGCACGAGCATGCCGACGACCTGGGTGCGGTTGAGTTTCATGAGTAACCCAAACATACACCCATCGCGGCAGGGCGCAAGGCCCCGCCCTACCCCCAAGGGCTCCAAAGCTTCCTGGGGGAACCTCAAGGCGTCATTCGATTGGGTGCTGTCGTTGGCCGTCTTTGAGCACGAGCCGGGAGGCGTTGCTCGGGACAAGGTAGACAAGCGCTACGCGGGGTTCTGGCAGAGACAGGGTTCCGACGAAAACCAACTTTCCCTCTCGTCCCCTGACTTCGCCGTTCAGTATCCATTCCTCGTTCGAAATCGTCCCATTCGGAGTGGGAGTCCCGGCAAAGGCAGGAGCGAAGCGGTTGCCTCTTGAATCGATCAGCAAGAGGCTCTTGGGACCCTCGGGCTCGTCCTTTCCCTCATAGGTAAACTCTTTTTCCCCCTCGAAACTCAGCAGGTAGATGACCTGTTGAGACCCCACCTCGATGACACCATCGCTCGTATTGACCGACTGCTTCTTTTCAATTCGAACGAGATTGCCTATAGAGGTTGTTATGGGCAACTCCACCTTGTTCCCGGAACACGCGGCGACGAG
>JALLOH010000245.1 GCA_027717655.1 Acidobacteriia bacterium AH_259_A11_L15 | reverse complement strand
ACGAACGCCTCATCCGCTTGCTGGTCAAGTTAGGGGAAACCGAGCATGCCCTGACCTATCTGCAGCGAGCGCGGTACGCGGCGCTGACCGAACGACTCCGGCTTGCGGACACCAGCACACCCGAACCTATCCTGGCGGAGTTGCTCCAGGGCTATGAAGACCTGGGCCGGCAGCGGGAGGCCATTCGCGCACTGCGCAGCGAAGAACTGGCCAAGCCGGAACAAGACCGACCCAGCCGGACACTGGAAAATCTCTCTGTGGTCCTCGCCCAGACAGAAGCGGAGCTTCACCAGACCTGGGCGGCCATCGAACAGATTGATCCCAACCTAGCTGCCTTGGTTCGGATTAGCCCTGCCCGTTGGGTTCGCCTGCAGGACATCATTCCGCCGGGCACGGTTGTACTGCAGTATCTGCCCCTTAAAGCTCAGTTGCTTATCTTTGTCCAATTGCAGAACCACCCGCCCACCTTTGTGGCGGTCGACGTCAGTCGTGCTGAACTGGAAGCTCTAGTCGTTCAGGTGAGAGAAGAGCTATCGGCCATTGAGGCCCAACTTAATCTTCCGTATGCCTCCAAGGATTTCTCTGTAGCGCCGCGGTTGCGGGGGGGCGCTGGTGCGTCTGCACGGCTACCTAATAGACCCTATCGAAGCTCAACTTAAGAACGCCCGGAGTGTGGCCATTCTTCCCTACGGGACGCTCTACTACCTCCCGTTTGCCGCTCTGGCGCGCCCCAGCGCCTCCGGCCAGCTGACCTACCTAGTTGAGGAGCTTCCCTTAGCTTATCTGCACGAACTGACCGCGGATGGGTTGGGGGCGTTGCCACCTCCGATTTTTCAATCCTCCTCCGTGATGGCCGCCTTCGGGAATCCGGACAATAGCTTGCCGAGCGCCGAAGAAGAGGTACGAGAGATCGCAGAACTATTAGCC
>JALLOH010000244.1 GCA_027717655.1 Acidobacteriia bacterium AH_259_A11_L15 | reverse complement strand
ACCGCCAGCACTACCGCTTCCGTAGACCTCACCGGCGCCCCACATGGGCGTGGCCAGCGGATTTAGACCCACAGCGGTCAGCGGACCACTGCTGTAAAGCTGGTTCTCGACAGCGTCGGGCAGGCCGGTCGTGGTCACCTCCAGAATCCTCACTGTGAATTGGCGGGTGTCCGATTGCGCCGGGTTGGCCGAATCGTCCACTTGCACAGTGAAAGTGAAGGCCCCGCCGGTGGTGGGGTCGCCGGTGAGGTCTACGGAAGCGGTAGTGCTGGCGGTCAAGTCCAGCCCCGGTGGCACATTGGTGGACCTGGTCCAAGTGAAGGGGCCATTGCCGCCGGTGGCATTGATGGTGGCCAAATAGTTGACCTGATCTTCGGTGCCGTTGGGCAAGGAAGTGGTGGTAATGGTGAGCGGGTCGAAGATAGCGATGCTCAGCTCCTGGGTGTCGGTGCGGTTCTGGTTGTCCTGGACCTCGATGGTGAAGGGCCCGCAGGTGCCGGTGCTTGTCGGGGTGCCGGTGATGGTAGTGGTACGCCCGGTAGCACTGAGGTCAAGCGTTAATCCGGCGCAACTCCCTACCCCGACGCCAGTGGTGTCGTCAAAGAAGGCGGTGGTTTCGCTCCAGGTGAGGGGGAGGGTGCCGCCGGAGGCGTTGATGTCGACGCTGTAGGCCTGGCCGTTGACACCGTCGTCGAGCGAGGTGGTGGTGATGGTGGGGGATTGCTCGTCGAACTGGCCGGGTGAGCCGGCATCATCGATGCGGACAGTGAAGGGCCCGCAGTCGCCGTCGTTGGGCGGGGTGCCGGAAATGGTGGTGGTGAGGCCGGTGGCGGTGAGGTCGAGCGTAAGGCCCTCACAAGCGGTGCCGATAGCGCCGGCGCCGGTGGTGTCGCTGAAGAAGGCGGTGGGCTCACTCCAAGTGTAGGGCGC
>JALLOH010000243.1 GCA_027717655.1 Acidobacteriia bacterium AH_259_A11_L15 | reverse complement strand
CGCCCCGCTCAGCGCCGCCACTGCCAGAGCCATCCACTTGTGCGCACCCAGCCTCACAGCGTTTCGTCTTCCTCCTCTGCCGGTTCAAACAGGATGTCGAACTCCTCGAGCAGCTCGTAGTTTTCCAGCAGCACCGGATTCTCCAGCACCGCCAGGTCGTCGCCGGAAACCCCCGGAGGGGTCTCGTTCCCCGGAGGTCCCGTGGGCAACGAAGGCGACGGAGGTCGGGTGACGACCGGCGGACCCGCATCGGGCGCTCCCGGCTCCCACAGCACGACCCCCAGGGCCAAAAGAATCGCCGCCGCCAGGGCCCCGGCGAAAACCGGTCGCAGCGAATACCAGCGAGGCGGCGGCGTGGCTTCTTCGGCCAGCCGGGCCCGCAGAGCGGCGTCAAAGGCCGGCGAGGGCTCCGCGGCTTTCCATTCCCCCAGCACACCCAGCAGGGCGCGCAGCTCCCCGCAGTGGGCGCGGCAGGCCGCGCAGGCGGCCAAGTGGACGTCGAGGCGCTCCCGCTCAGCCTCGCTCAAACGGCCGTCGAGATACGGAATGAATTCCTCTTCCCGCAAGTGTTCGCTCATGCTCGCGCTCCCAACAAGGGTCTCAGCTTTCCTCGCAACGTCTCGTAGGCGCGGAAGAGCAGCGACTTCAGGGCGCTTTCCGAGCAGCCCAGGATGTCGGCGATCTCCGCGTAGTCCAGCTCCTGGTATTTGTGGAGCAGGACGGCCAGGCGCTGCTTTTCCGGCAGAGCCTCGACGGCCTGGCGGATCTTTTCCCGGCGCTCGAGTTCGATCATCCGCTGCTCCGCATTGCCTCCGGGGTCAACCATTTCCCGCAGCCCCGGGGTCTCCGGTCCGTGCCTCCCGCTCTCCAGCGAGGTCTCCCGCGCCCGGCGCATGCGGCCGTCGCGCAGGGCGTTCAAAGCCACGTTGGTGG
>JALLOH010000242.1 GCA_027717655.1 Acidobacteriia bacterium AH_259_A11_L15 | reverse complement strand
TCTTCTCGGCGACGCCCCTCACTTACAACCTCTGGGAGTTGCCATGCGTAGCTGTACGCAATAATAGCTTCACCCTTATATAGGACATGAAAAGGCATGCCCCCTCCTCACTCGCGTCAATGTCTAGCATAGATTATCTCAATCTCAGACGCAAGGCGCGCGGCAATGGTATCGCGCTTCAGCTTCCCGTTCGCGGTCTTTGACGGCAGCCGTGTCACCCAGGCCCCCCTGGGGCACTTTGAACTTGGCAACAACTTGGGAACATCAACTGCCAAATACGGTGCAAAACCGTCATGTAAGACGCAGGAAAGAGCTAGACGAACCAACAAGATACGTTTGGTGGTGGAATCCACAGGTCATCGGTTCAAATCCGATCGCCGGCTCCATTTTTGTTTGGGCTCCCTCTTCCCTCCCGCCCAATTCCTCACCCCAAGAAGCCCTCGACAATGGTAAAAGGGCAACGGCGAACCCAGACTAAGGAGACCTAGCAATGAGAACGTCTCTCACACCGCAAGCCACGCGCAAACTAACCGCTCGGCTCCGGAAAGCCCAGGCCGCGTTTGCCGAACGCTACCCCGGGGAAACCGGCCGGCGCCAGCCCGTCCACACCGTCTATGGGGGCGCCCACCTCTTCCGCCGGGACGCGGCCAGGCGGCTGGGCGCCGCGGCCCTCCGCGCCCTCGAGCAGTTCGCCCCCGACTTCGCCACCTTTGCCCGGGTCCTCGCCCTCCCCGGCGACGATCAACTAGCCCGCACCCTCTATACCCGCGTCGTCCAAAAACTCCAGCGCGAGCCGGTCGAAGACTTTCGCATCGACTTCGAAGACGGCTTCGGCTTCCGTCCTGACCCGGAAGAAGATCACCACGCCGTCCGCGCCGCCGAGGAAGTTGCCGCCGGGATGGCCGCCGCTGCGCTGCCGCCCTTCCTCGGCCTCCGCCTCAAGC
>JALLOH010000241.1 GCA_027717655.1 Acidobacteriia bacterium AH_259_A11_L15 | reverse complement strand
GAAGCACCGGGCCGGTGACCCCCAGGTCGATGGCGTCTTGGGCCGAGAGCACCCCCACGTTCCGTGTGCGCCCGACCCAGATGCGGTTTTCGGTCAACAACTCTTCGTACTCGTCGATCTTGCTGTCCAGGTCGCGGGAGAAGCCCTTCACATCCTCTTCGAAGCCGTCGTAGGTCTCATATTGCAGGCCGCCAATGCGGAAGGCGTGGGTGGTGAGGCGGGCGCCGCAGTACTTCTCGAAAATCTTCAGGATTTCTTCGCGTTCGCGGAAGGTGTAGAAAATCGGGGTCATGGCGCCGATGTCCAGCGCGTGGGTGCCCAGCCAGAGCAGGTGGCTGGCGATGCGCTGGAGCTCGGTCAGAAGGGTGCGCACCCAGCGGGCCCGGGGCGGGGCTTCCACCCCCAGCAGCTTCTCCACCGCCTCGCAGTAGCCCAGGCCGTTCGAGACCGCGGCCACGTAGTCGGTGCGGTCCACGTAGGGGGCGAACTGCTGGTAGGAGCGGTTTTCGCCAATCTTCTCTACGCCCCGATGGAGATAACCAATGAGGCACTCCGAGCCGATGACTTTTTCGCCGTCGAGCCTCAGCTTGACGCGCAGCACGCCGTGAGTGGAAGGGTGCTGGGGTCCCATATTGAGGATGATCTCGTCGCCGCCGAGGACCGTGGTGCTGACGTCCGGTGGGTTCTCCCTCACTATTGCCCGCTCTCGATCCGGAGGTTTTCTCGCACCCAGTCGGTGTCCTGCTGAAGGATGTCGTAGTCCTTGCGCAGCGGGTGGCCTTTCCATTCATCCGGCAGCAGGATGCGCCGCAGGTCGGGGTGGCCTTCGAAGAGGATGCCGAACATGTCGAAGCCTTCCCGCTCCAGCCAGTTGGCCGTGCCCCAGAGGTCCGTGACCGAGGGGCAAGAGTCGTTTACCGGAACCTTCAGCCGCAGGCGCTGGTTGTGCGGGAA
>JALLOH010000240.1 GCA_027717655.1 Acidobacteriia bacterium AH_259_A11_L15 | reverse complement strand
CACATGTGCCGCGCCTCCATCACCACCCCCACGCCTTGCGGCTCCAGCTTCTCCCAGATGGTCTGCGCGATCTGGTTCGTCAGCCGCTCCTGCAGTTGCAGTCGCCGGGCGTAGAGATTCACCAGCCGCGGCAGCTTGCTCAGCCCCACGACTTTCCGGTTTGGGATGTAAGCGATGTGGCACTTGCCGAAAAACGGCAGCAGGTGGTGCTCGCACAGGCTGAACACCTCAATGTCTTTGACGATTACCATTTCGTCGTACGGCACCTCGTAGTAGGCGGCGTTGATCACCTTGTCCGGGTCTTGCCGGTAGCCCGCCGTCAGGAAGCGCAACGCTGCCTCCATCCGCTGCGGCGTCCGCCGCAGGCCGTCCCGGTTCGGGTCCTCCCCCAGCAACCGCAAAACGCGCCGCATCAGGTCGGCGATCGTCTCCTGCGATTCGCCGGCGGGCAGCTCCAGTTCCTTGTGTAGGCTCTTCATCGGCTCTCTCCTGGCTCCTCGCGAATCTCGAAGGCGTTCAAACTCGTCTCCTCCAGGCGCACCCGTGTCACCGGCGCCGGCCGGAAGCCGCGCCGCAGCCGCCGGAAAATCTCCCGGCAGAGGTTCTCCGTGGTGGGCACCTGGTCGGCGAAGCTTTCCCGGTCGGCGTTCAGGTTGGCCAGGTCGTAGCGCTCCAAGATTTCCCGCTCCACGATTCCGTCCAGCTCCGCCAGGTTCACCACCATCCCCGTGCGCGGGTCGGGCTCCCCGGCCACCGTGACCTCCAGCGCGTAGTTGTGCCCGTGACCGCCCTCGTTGTTGCACTTCCCATAGATGCGCCGGTTCTCTTCCTCCGGCAGCCGCGGGTTGTGCAGCCGGTGCGAGGCAGAAAAGCGGTAGCGCCGCGTAAGGTAAATCATCGCGCCTTCGCGTCCCCGTAGTAGTCCACGAACAGATCCGGGGTCTCGTACAGCCGCAGGTG
>JALLOH010000023.1 GCA_027717655.1 Acidobacteriia bacterium AH_259_A11_L15 | reverse complement strand
CTCCGCAGCCTCTGGTACGGAGGGAACTCCCCATGCGCAACGCCCGCTGGTTGGTGCTCGCCATCGCTCTGATTTCATCCTCGCTGCTCGGCGCCGATTCCCTGGCCCAGACCCGGCGACCGCTCACCTACGAAGACCTCATCGCCTTCGGCCGAGTGAGCGACCCGCAAGTTTCGCCCCAGGGCAATCTGGTCGTCTACGTGGTGGATCGGTACAGCCTGGAAACCAACAGCCACAGCTCCAGCCTCTGGCTGACCTCGTTGGAAAACAATGAAACGCGGCAACTGACCCGGCCGCAGGGCAAGAGCGACCGCCAGCCGCGCTGGTCGCCCGACGGCGCCACCGTGACGTTTCTCTCCAACCGCAGCGGCAGTTGGCAAATCTGGAACATTTCCCTGGAAGGCGGCGAAGCCTGGCAGCGCACCGACCTGCCGGTGAGCGTCGGCGGCCTGCAGTGGTCGCCCGACGGCCAGTGGCTGGCCTTCACGGCGGAGGTCTACCCCGACTGCTACGATCCCAGTTCTCCGGGGGCCATCCTCGAGTGCACCCGCCAGCGCGATGAGGAAAAGGAAAAAAGTGGAGTGCAGGCGCGGCTCTATGACGACTTGATGATCCGCCACTGGGACCACTGGCTGGGCGGGACGCGCAGCCACGTCTTCGTGATGCCTGCCGCCGGCGGCCCGGCGCACGATCTGACCCCGGGCGAGGCCAGCGTCCCCCCCTACCTCGGCGGCGCGCACGAGTACGACTTCTCCCCTGACGGCCAGGAGCTGGCCTTCGCCCGCAACCTCGACCCCGACGAAGAGCTCAGCACCAACAGCGACGTTTGGGTCGTCCCCGTTACTGGCGGCGAACCGAAAAAAATCACCCCCAACCTCGCCTGGGACGGCTCCCCGCAGTACTCGCCCGACGGCCGCTGGATCGCCTACCGGGCCATGGCCCGCCCGGGTTTCGAGGCTGACCGCACCGGCCTGGTTCTCTACGATCGCGCCACCGATACCCACATCGAGCTGACCCCAAGTTTTCCCCACCAGGTAGCCGAGTTCGTCTGGGCGCCCGACAGCCGCAGCCTCTATTTCGCTTCCGTCGTGGAAGCGGAACGTCCCCTCTACCGCGTGAGCGTCCCGGACGGGACCCTGGAACCGGTGGTGAAAGACACGAACAACAGCAACCTGCGCGTCTCGCCGAACGGCGCCCGGCTGCTCTTCACCCGGCAGGCACTGAACCGCCCGGCCGAAGTCTTCCAGGCTGACCCGGCCACGGGAGACTCCGAGCAGGTGTCGCACGTGAACGACCGGCTGCTGGCCGAGCTGGAGATGAACCCCGGCGAGTCCTTCACCGTGGAAGGCGCCGGGGGCACCCCGGTGCAAAGCTGGCTGCTCAAGCCGCCGGGGTTCGACCCGACGAAGAAGTACCCGGTGGTGGTGCTGATCCACGGCGGGCCGCAGGGAACCTGGATGGACGGCTTCCACTTTCGCTGGAACGCGCAGCTCTTCGCCGCCCCGGGCTACGTGGTGGTGATGCCCAACCCGCGGGGCAGCCCCGGCTGGGGACAGGAGTTCATCGACCAGATCACCCGCGACTGGGGCGGCAAGGTGTACGAAGATTTGATGAAGGTCGTGGACCGCGTGGAAACCCTGCCCTTCGTGGACAAGGAGCGCATCTGCGCCGGCGGCGGCAGCTACGGCGGCTACATGGCCGACTGGATTCTCGGCCACACCGACCGCTTCCAGTGCTTGTTTTCTCACGCCGGGGTGTACAACACCCGCAGCATGTACGGAGCTACCGAAGAGCTATGGTTCGTCGAGTGGGAATTCGGCGGCCGGCCGTGGGAGAACGCGGAAGTCTACGAGCGCTGGTCGCCCAGCAACTTCGTCGAGAACTTCCGGACACCTATGCTGGTCATCCACGGGCAGCTTGACTACCGGGTGCCCGTCGAGCAGAGCTTGGAGCTCTTCACCGCTTTGCAGCGCCAGGGGGTGCCCTCGAAGTTCCTCTACTACCCCGACGAGGGCCACTGGATCCTGAAGCCGCGCAACGGCAAGCTCTGGTACGAGACTGTCTGGACTTGGCTAGCCGACTACTTGAAATGATGCTACTGATACTGTAAGTACCGGCTGTCTTACGTCGACACACCCGGCCCCAACGAGGAAGAGCTCATGCCTGAAATTGAACTCAAGAAGATACATCATAACCGCTTCAACCCGAGGGTTGAGTTTAGAAGCCAAGCCCTTGCCGAGTTGACAAAGAGCATTCGGCAGGTAGGCCTTGTGGAACCCATTATCGTACGGCCAAAAGGGAGAGGTAATTTTGAAGTGGTGGTGGGTGAGCGCCGTTATCGAGCTGCACAAAAAGCCGGCCTAAAGAAAGTGCCTGCAATAGTCAAGCGATACGATGATGCCGACGTGATGAGGCTTACCCTCGTGGAGAACATCCAAAGAGAAGATCTGAGCGCCGTTGAAAAAGCAAGAGTTTGCGCCCAATTACGCGAAGGATTCCCAGCGACATACCCAACGTGGAGTCACCTAGCCGCGAGTATTGGCATAGACGAACATACCCTTCAAAGCTGGCTCCAAACCCTTGCCCTACCGAAGCAAGTTCAAAAGCTTGTTGCCGCAAGAGAGGTCGAACGTGTCCCCAAAGGCAAGATTGACTACCAAACAGCCGTCCGAATCGCGAGGACCGTGAAAAGACCTAAGAAGCAGATAGAGATAGCAAGGGAGTTTGCTCAACGGCGGGTGTCGTGGCGCGCCGCAAGGCAAGTTCTCAAGCAGGTCGTTAAGAGACCTAATAAGCCTGTCTCAAGCGTCATGCGAGAAGTCATTGAAGAGGCAGCCCTTTATCTTCCCTTCTCGAAAGTACATGCCGATGCAATTGTGGCAGGTAAGAAGACTCAGACATCTCGCAAGTCCAAAGATCCCAGACTCCTCCCAGGTGCAATCGTGAGAGCTCAGGTCACCCACTTCGCAGACCTGGAGGTAGTCGATGTTCGGAGGAAACGGCTTGGCCAATTCGATGAGACGGACGCCAAGGCGGAAGGTGGATACACACTCAATGAGTTCAAAAGAATCTGGAAGCGTCTGCACGGATCGTGGAATCGCGACGAAGCAGTGTACGTCATTCGGTTCCGTCTCTTGAAGGCTGTTGGTAAGGCGACGTAGTTCGGACGAAGAAGGTGTGCCAATGCACAGCAGGGAATGGGAAAGCGAAACTATTACGGTTCTGACCAAGACTTATCCGGAGTGCAGCAAGAAATACGGCTGTCTAGTGTGCACCGCAGGTATCAACTCGGAAGGCAAGTGGCGAAGGCTCTATCCTTTCCCGTGGGCCCTCTTCTGGGGCAAGACGCAGAAACTAAATTTCAAGAAGTGGGATCTAATCACACTTCCAACGCGTAAGAGGGCGCCGGACCACCGGCCCGAGAGCTTCGAAGTAAGACCCACCACAATTGATCAAGAGTTAAAGGTCGTTGATCATATAGGTGACTGGGATAAGCGCAAACAATTTCTCCAACCTTTTCTGGATGCCGATTTGGAGGCCCTCCGAGGAAGCGACCGGAGCTTGGGGTTGGTTAAGCCCAAAGAAATTTATGACTTTATGCAAAAGGATCGCCAAAGGATCACGGACCCTGACGAGGAACTTACCCTGGAAAGGACAGAAGCCGCCCAGCAACTGCTTCTAATCGACATAGAGCCGGAATTGGTCAAAAAGAGTCGAACCCCACCGGAACCTCTGCCTTGGTTGGGATATGCATTCACCTGCCAAGGTCCCAATTGCAAGGGACACGAAATGATGTGCATAGATTGGGAGATTCAGGAACTGTTTAGAAAACAAAGATTCGAGAAGACTCGGGAGAAGGCTTTGTGGATGAAGGACCGAGACCTGTATTTCGTCGTGGGCACCACCTGGCGATTCAAGACTTGGATGATCATTGGCCTGTTCTATCCACCGCGAGCGGCCTAGTGTTGGTCTATCCGCGGTGATTTGTTCGATAAGTGTCGGCTGGTGTACGACATGGGCGAACAAGGCGAGCTGCTTTCGGGGAAGAAAGCTTGACCCATTCGGCAGGCTCAGGGTCTTCGCCCCCTTGAAGGGGGCTTGACAGGGCGCGGACTTTCGCTTATTATTCGCCTGTAGGTGAAGCGCGAGAAAAGGGAAGGCAAAATTAGGAGTGCGCGGAAGTGGAAGCCGCTGCGAGGCGAGAAACTAGTTTATTTGTATAACTCTTTTTAATGCTAGGAGTTACGAGTCGAGGCTAGAGGGCAAGAAGAACTAGTTTGTGACTGCAAGCCCTGGCTAATCAAGGAGTTACCCGCCAGACGGGCCTTGATACCCCCCCTCCCCCCTCTCTAAGGGCAAGTTAAGGTGGGAAGCGATGCCAGCCCCGAAGCAAATGCGTCTAAAGCCGCCGGGAGCGGGTTTCCGGGCGGGGCTAGTCGAGGTCGAGTTGGGCGAGCAGCTCTTCGACGTTTTCCGGAGTGACTTCCACCGAGAGCCGCTCGGCCTCCAGGTCGGGAATCTCATCGAAGGCGGCGAACAAGCGCATCTTGGCGGCGGCGTATTCTTCGGTGCCATTCAGCGGCCGCCCGTGGCTCTCCGCCCAGCGCTCGCCCGCGTCCCGCCGCAAAAACACGGGCACCGGAAAAGTGTGCTTGCGGTCGCGGGAGACGATATAAATGTATTCGGTCCCTTCTCGCCCGCCGCGCTGCTGCCGCGGGCGGACTTCTTCGAAATAGTACTGATACACGTAGCCCGTCTGGGCGGAATAGCTCTTGATGCGGCGAATCGTCACGAAAAGATTATAGCCGCACCCGAGCCCGGAGCGGACGCGCTCGAGCGGAGGCTGCGGCTATGCTAAGATGGCTGCTTACTTTTTTTCAGGAGACCCCGGCCGGTGGAAAACTCAATTCAAATCCTGCTGCTAATCTTCATCATGTTCACGGCCGCCAAGGTGTTCGCGACTGTGGGCGAGCGATTCAGGATTCCGGCGGTGATTTCTGAAATCGCGGCCGGAATTCTGCTGGGGCCGTACCTGCTCGGGCCGTTTCTACTGGGGTTCGCGCCGGTGGAGGGAAGGTGGCTTCCTCCAGAGTGGCTGGTGGCGCTGGCACAGTTGGGCGCCATCGTGCTGCTGTTCAACGTGGGGCTGGAGGTGAAGCTCACCGACCTGTTGCGAGTGGGCTGGACCGCGTTGCTGGTGGCAATCGTCGGGGTAGTGATTCCCTTTTTCCTGGGCTACGGCTTGCTGACTCTGATGGAGCGGAGCCAAACGGAAGCGGTTTTCATGGGCGCGGCCATGGTGGCCACCAGCGTCGGCATCACCGCGCGAGTGCTGCAGGACTTGGGGGTGCTAAAGACGGTAGTGGCCACCGTGATCCTGGGCGCGGCGGTGATAGACGACATCCTGGCAATGATCATGCTGGCCGTGGTCAGCGGCCTGTCGGAAGGGATCGACTACATCCAAATGGGCACCGTGGCGGGCCTGGCCATCGGCTTCACCCTGTTCATTCTGGTGGTGGGCGGGCGAGTGATACGCGGGGTGACGCGGGGGGTGCAGCGCTTCGTCCCTGGCAACCCCTATTTCCCCCTGGCCATGATCATCTGCCTGGGGCTGGCGGTGGCGGCCGACAAGATCGGCATCGCCGCCATCATCGGCGCCTTTCTGGCCGGGTTGGTGTACACCGAGGAAGAACTGGCGGGGGGCCTGAAGGAAAAAATTTCCGCCCTCTATGAATTTCTGGTGCCCTTCTTCTTCGTTGCCATGGGAATGCAGATGGACGTGAGAGTGCTGGGCCAGCGCAATGTGTTGCTGTTGGCCGCGGTGGTGACAGTGCTGGCGATTCTGGGCAAGCTGGTGGGCTGCAGCCTGGGGGCCTATCGCCTGGGGTGGCGGCCCGCCATGCAGGTGGGCATGGGGATGGTGCCGCGCGGCGAAGTGGGCATCATCGTGGCCTCCATCGGGCTGGGATTGAACCTCATTTCCCAGGAGACGTACGCTGTCGTGATCATCATGGTGCTGGTGACCACGCTGATGGCGCCGCCGTTCCTCAAAGTACTGTTCGCCCGCGAGAATGCGATCCCGGTGGGAGGTAAAGCCGAAACCTCTCCCCCTTCCAAACCCTCCTCGCCGGATCTTCTCTAGGCTCGTGGCCTCCGCCGCGGCGCGGGAATGCGCCCTCCACACGAATCAACCGCGACGGAAAAATTCCATCTCAGCCGCGCCTTTGCCCGTTCGACTTCGCTCAGGGCAAAGGCGCGCGAATCAACCGCGACGGAAAAATTCCATCTCAGCGGCGCCTTTGCGGGAGAGGAAAGTGATGCTGTGCAAGAGCTTCTGCAGGGTGACGATCCCCACCAGGTGATCGCCGTCCAGCACGGGAATGATGGAGAGGCCGCGGGCGGTGAATTTCTTGAAGGCGGTTCCCAGGGTATCGCGGGGCTGGGCGGTTTCAAAGCGCGAGCTCATCACCGCCTGCACGGAGTTGTTCCATCTCTGGCCGGCGAAGGCCCGCAGCAACCCGTTACGCGTTACCACCCCCACCACTCGACCCTCGGCCACGACCGGGAAATCGTCCTGCAAGGAATGCAGGGCGCGCTCCACCGCGTCAAACAAGGAATCCGACGGCGCCAGGGAGTGGAACTCAGTCAGCATAACGTCTTCCAGGTACATGCGCTCCAGCGCCGATTGCAGCAGGGCCAGCCGCTCTTCGGCCATCGCCGCCCACCAAACGAACAGCCCGATCACCACCAGCCAAGGCTCCCGCAGCACCAACCCGCCCAGGATGAAGAGCAAGGAGAAGAACTGGCCCACGCTGACGGCGCGCTCGGTGGCCTCCACGTAGTCCATGCGACCCGAAAGCCAGGCGCGCAGCACACGCCCGCCGTCGAGCGGATAAGCGGGAATCAGGTTGAACAGCCCGATGTAGAGGTTCGACCAGAAGAGGCTGGGCAGCAGGGCTTCCCCGGAGAGCACCGGGGCGAACCGGGCTTCGGGCTGAAGAACCGACCACAGCACGCCCAGCCACAAAGCCAGGACGAAGTTGGCCGCCGGGCCGGCCAGGGCGATGTGGATTTCCTGGCGGGGCTCGCGGGGCAAGTCTTCCAGCAGGGCCAGGCCGCCGATGGGGAGCAAGGTGATGGAGCGCACGCGCAAGCCGTAGCGGACGCTGACGTAGCTATGCGCCAATTCGTGCAAAAGCACGCAGACGAACACCAGGGCGATCAGCAGGACGCTGCGCAACCCGACCCGCCAGCCCTCGGCCAGCGCGCTCATCAGAAACAGGAAGGCCAGCAAGAACAGGAAGGTGAAATGGACGCGGATGGAGATGCCGTAAACGCTTCCCAGTCGCAGGGCCCAGCGCATGGGTTTTTCCTCAGTGACACTATTATACGGTGGAAACGACCCTCCGCTCGAGGAAATGGGTGAGTTCGCTAGGCCGGGTCAGGATGCGTCTGCCGATTTGGCGACCGCTCGGGGCTACTCAATCAAACGAATCTCTCGCCAAGAGATGGAGGCCAACCCTATGGTGCCGCCGCCGCCATCGTAGTGGATGCTGGCGTCGCCGGAGATGCCCATGTCGGTGGGGGCAAGCAGGTTGTAGCCCGACCCTAGAGGAAAATCGGTATCACCTCGGTTCCCGACCAACATCTGGCCGTTGACCTCGGCATTACCGGAAAGACGGAACTGATCCCCCGCGTAGTAGAGGCCCTGGTAGCCTGTCACGCCGCCGCCGGGGTTCCCGCTCATCTTCAGATCATGTCCGGCGAGGATCGTAAGAGGGGAGTTGCCGATGCTAAAGCCTCCCGCCGGCTCCATGCTGGGGTTGCCGCTGATGTCCACGCTGCCCTCGACGATGAAGGTAACCTCTAAGGGACAAGTGTAAGGGGCCTGGCAACCGGCGTTTCCTGGAGGCCCGGAGCCGGGATTACTGCCAATCGTGACGTTACCTTCAAAATAGTAAGTGCCATTGAGGACGCTGGTGCCGCTGGTCTGCCAGAGCCCATTTCCCCCTGGGAAGGGTGAGGTATAGTTCCACTCGGGCGTCGGGTTACTTCCGCTGCCCACCCAGGTCTGACCGCCATCGTCAATCCGCCAGACGTCCCCGGTCAATTCGAAGACATAGCAGGGAGGATTGGGAGTCTCGCAGCGGGCATCTCCTGGCGTGGGCCGAAAACTGGCGGGGTCGTAATCGGGGACAGGCAAGGGGTCGGAGCTGGGGCGGAGGTCGACCGGGTCGGGCGCTCCCCCGCAGGGAGGACCCGTCGGGGTCCCCGACACGACGATAGTGCTCTCGGCACTGAAATACTCATCGACACAAGGGTTGCCATTCAAAGTAAGCTGACCATTGGCATGAGCCGCGCCCGCCGCGCCGCTGATGGTGGGGTTCCCACTGATAAAGAAGTCGCCCTCCACCACCAGCGCAGGCAAAGAGAGCCCCCCGATTTCCCTCTGCAGCAGCGCCCGGGCTCCCGTGTTCAGCTCCGCCAGGGAGGTCACGCGGTAGACAATTTGAGTTTGGGGGTCACCCGGGACCGGGGGGCCCACAAGTTCATGCCGGCCGTCATGGTAGATCGGAGTGGCGTCGTCCAACGCATCGTCGCGATCAATGTCGGCGCGGGCTGCGTATTCTGTCTTGACCGTGATCCGGACCCACATGTAGGGAATCCGCGGCAGTCCGGCGATTACGGGTTGGTTGGACGCTACCAAGGCGGGGGCCGGCGCCACCGTGTCAATGGACTGGTTGAATTCATCCTGATACCACCGATCAAAGTAGGGGTCGGCTGCGCTAGTGGGGTTCACTCCCGGGGCGACGATGTAGATCACCTCTCCCACCGCCGTGGGCAAGTCAGCCGCAGAGCCGACTAGCTTCGTCGGGTCCGGGGCGGTGATTGACCCCAGCACGCGGGCCTCCGCCTCCTCCAGGCCGGCCTGAGCGGCAAAAAAGACCTGGGCGGATTGGCGTTGACTTCCCACCACGGTGCTCTCCATACCAGCGAGAAAGATCATGGACGCGGCAACTGCGGCAATCAGGAGCAGGGTAAGCAGGGCCAGAAGCAAGACTATGCCGCGCTGAGGCCGCGGTTGACGGTGCCATTTCGTTTCCTGCATCATAGGAGTTCTCCTCTCCCTACGGAAAAGAAGTTTTACGTTCTGCCAGTCCCCTCAGCGTAATCTCGCGATATTGACCGGTGCGCGGATCAGGACGGGAGGAGCGCACCCGCAAGCTAATCTCCACCTCTTTGATCTCTTCCGGGGCGCAGCCGGTGCAATCATAAGTAAATATACGCTCGGGCGGAGTGGCCCCGGGATCGTTCAGCACGTTCTCGACGAAGGGAACCCAGTTTCCGGGATTGGGCATGCACGCGGCGCCAATGCCGCCGGCCGCTCCCGGCTTGGAGCTCACCCGCCGCTCCAGGGTACCAATAGTAGCGCCGGCAGGGCGGCTGAGACGGTATTCGATAATCTCCACCTGTTCCGGGCAAGTGGGATTCAGCGGATCCAAGTCCACTTCCAGCATCAACTGAAAGCCGTCAGGGACCGTGCAGACGCTCGCCCCGCCGCCCACGGTACAGGTCTGGCTGGGGGACCCCACGAACGGGATGGCGAAGCGGCGTTGCAAGTCCGGGGGGGCCGAGAAGATATCCTGGGGGGTGTCCGTATAGGTGAACGGCCGGGGATAGCCGGCATTATGAACCTCGTAGACGATCTGCTCCACCCCCAGGCGGGCATTCTGTACGGATTCCAAGAAATCTTGCTCGGCCCGGTAGCGCCTTTGGGCCACGTCCAGCAGGGTAAAAATCGCGCCGCTGATGATCATGAAGATCACCAGCACCACCACCATTTCCACCAGGCTGAATCCTTCGGCTCGCTTTCGGATTGACCGCTCACCCACAACTCTCTCCCTTCTTGCGCCTGCCTACTCTACGAGCACGGTCAAGGTGGTGGGGGGCAGCCAACGGGGCGAGATGCCTCGAGCTGCCACCATAATGCGTTTGACCGTGGGACTCGACCCGGTATAGGTAGTAATCACTCGCCAGCGCAACTCGTAGGAGTACTGCCCCTCTATATGAGTCTTGAGGTAGCCCTGAGCCGTGCAATCTTGGCTGAAGTCGATAAACCCGCTGGTCACCGGGCAACCGTCCTGGGCGGGATTGGCGCCGTCGAACGCTCGGCCGAGGGCCACGGGGGCGCCTTCCCGGTCGCAGAAGCCGTAATGGGTCGCGGGCAGGTTGCCCCCCGGGCAGATCCCTCCCGAAACACCGGCGGTGAGGCGCTGCATCATCATTTGTTCCAACTGCCGCTGCGCAAGAATAAGAGCAGTGCTTTCGTACCGATTACGAAAGTTCAACTCCATCGAATACGGCACCAATTGTGCTACGGCGACAATGCCCACCAGCAATAGAAAGGACGCGATGAGTAGCTCAACCAGCGTGAAACCGGCACCCGCCCGATGCCACCGTTTCCGTAACTGGAGGATTTCTGTCATGACGTTGTCTCCTACGCCGGAGTCCAAGCAGTGCCCACCCACCTCCACACCCGGATCCGGCCCGCCGGGGTCAGCGTGACCGCCGCCCACTCGCCGGTGAGTTGGTGGTTTACAAACAAGACGTACACCCGACCGGATTCAATCCAGTAATTGTCGGGGCCCGAAGTAACCTGTTGCATACTCGTGCCCCGGGAAGAAAAAGTGATGCGATAAGGGGAACCGCTGGGTTCCGGGGGACAGTTCGGGGCGCAGTCATAGTTGGCGCCCATCGTGGTCAGGGCTGGGCTGCCCGTCTGGGTCATGCGCACGTTCGTAGATAAGTAAATAAGGGGGTCATCCGCATCGAGAGTAAGATTCCCGTCCGTACTGATGCCGTACACCGGGGGGGCCGGTGTTTCGCGATAGACAGTAGTAACGAGCTGGTTGCGGCGGATCGCCTCATACCGTGCCCGCAAGAGAGCATTGGCCACCGAACGAACAGAGGATTCCAGTTGGTAGCGCCGAATGGAGCGCATCACGTTCGGGATGGCAATGGCGACGAGAACCAAGAAGATAGCCACCACCACCAGCACTTCTGCCAAGCTGAAGCCGCGCTGCTTGCATCTCCTCATAGCGGACCTCGATGCGGGCCGGAACCCCCACCGCCGCTGACCAGTCTGCGGGCGGCCGGGCCGCCTGTCAACAGTACTTTGGTACTGGAAGTACCAGGCGGCAGGAAACTCCACCCCGACCCGATGGAAGTGGTAGCGCCACCGGGAATCGAACCCGGATCTGCAGCTTGAAAGACTGCCGTGCTAACCGTTGCACCATGGCGCCCCCTTTCCCTCTATTATCCGGGAAAAACCGGCGAGGGTCAATTTCCCGCCGGGCCACCGCCGCCCGGGTAGCTCCCCATCCGGCGCTCCTCCCTTTGCGCAAATTGGCGCACTCGGGGGTCCCGAAATTGTTTGAATTCCGCCCGCAGCCTTGGGCTAGAATGCGCCCGGGGGTTGTGGCACCCGTGGAAAGGATCACCGCCATCTATCCGGGCTCGTTCGACCCGGTGACGAACGGCCACGTGGATTTGATCGAGCGGGCCTCGCGGCTGTTCGACCGGCTGATCGTGGCCCTGCTGCTCAATCCGGAGAAAGACCCGCTGTTCAGCATCGAGGAACGGGTGGAGATGCTGAACCAGGTGGTGAAACATCTGCCCAACGTGAAGGTGGAGACCTTCGGGGGGCTGCTGGTGGACTACGCCCGGCGGAAGAAAGCCCGGGTGCTGCTGCGGGGCATTCGCGCGGTCAGCGACTATGAGTTCGAGCTGCAAATGGCCCTGATGAACCGGCAACTCGAGCCCGAGATCGAAACCGTCTTCATGCTGCCGGCGGAAGCCTACAGCTACCTGAGTTCCCGCCTGGTTAAGGAGGTGGCCCGCCTGGGCGGTTCCATCAAGGACCTGGTGCCGCCGGCGGTCGAGGAGCGCATCCGGACCAAGGTGTCCGCCTCTCGCTAATCTTTCCATTTTCCAGAAGGAGGACAAGCCATGGCCAGCTTAACCGAACGGATGGTGGGGGCGGCCAAACTGGACGTTCACACCTATGAAGAAGTCGAAGCTGACACCACCGCCACCGGCCAAGCCTTGGGTGTGGTGGTGCTCTCCAGTGTCGCCGCCGGTATTGGGGGTAGCCTGGGCGCCCTGGGGGAAGGAAACCTTGGCTTCGTCGTCGGCTACCTGATCGGCTACACCGTGGTGGCCTTGATCGGCTGGGTCATCTGGGCGTTCGTGACCTACATTGTCGGCACCAAGCTTCTTCCCGAGCCCGCGACCAAGTCCGACATGGGTGAGCTGCTGCGGACCACAGGTTTCTCCCAAGCTCCTGGCCTCCTGCGGGTGGTGGGAGCGGTCCCCTTCCTCGGGCCGATTCTCAGCTTCCTGGTCAACATTTGGATGCTGGTGGCCTTTGTCATCGCCGTCCGGCAGGCGCTCGATTATCAGAGCACCTGGCGGGCCATCGGCGTCTGTGTAATCGGCTGGGTCATACAAGTCGTTTTCGTGTTTGTCCTGGCGGGGATTCTTATGGCGGTGATTGGCATTGGTGCTGCCGCCGGTGCGGGCGGATAGCTCCAACCTTCGCCCGCTCCACTAGGCGCAGTTACGGGCGGCAGAAAGCCGACAATTCCGGGGAACTTTTTACCCCCCGGATTCGTTTCCCCTAAAGGAGAAACCAAACAAGGGAGAAATGCTTATGAACAGGAAACGAGTAATTTCGGTGCTGGGCGTGCTGGCGTTGACCTTCGGCTTCGCGCTGACGCCGCCGCTGGCGGCCCAGACCCCGCCGCAGCGGTGGCTGCACGTCACCGTAGACGAGCGCGGCGAGGACGGCGAGACCGTGCGCATCAACCTGCCCCTGGATGTGGTCGAGGCTATCCTGCCCACCATCTACGTGGACGCGGTGCGCGGCGGGAAATTGAAGCTCAGCCAGCTGCGGGTTCAGCAAGTGGACATCCGGGCGCTGCTGGAGGCCATCCGCAACGCTCCCGACAACGAATTCGTCACCGTGGAGAGCGCCCGCGAGACCGTGCGAGTAGCCAAGGAAGGCGGCTACCTGCTGGTGAACGTGGACAAGCGCAACGACGAAGGGGGGCTGGAGGAGCAGGTGGACATCCGGATTCCCTTCGCCGTCGTAGACGCCCTGCTGAGTGCGGGCGAAGACGAGCTCGACCTGGTCGCGGGCGTCCGCGCCCTGGCAGCCCACGGCGAGGGCGCGCTGGTCACGGTGAACGAGCAGGACAGCCGGGTGCGCATCTGGGTCGATTCCCGGAGCACGATCGAGTAGGAGGAGAGCCATGTCGGCCCAAGGGACCCTCTCGGCGGCGGCGGCCACTGCGTTGGGAGCGGCACTGCTCGTCGGGGGGCTGGCCGGCACCACCGTCTATCGCTACGGGGCGGTGAAGGTCTACGTGGAGAAGAAACGGCCCGCGGGCGAGTCCGTGCGGCTGTGGGTTCCGGGCGTGCTGGTGCCGGCGGCGATGACCTTCGTCCCCGACCGGCACCTGGAGCAAATCCCCCCCGAGGCCCGCCGCTTCCTGCCGGCCCTGCGCGTGGCCAGCGAAGAGCTGGCGCGCTGCCCGGACTTTCGCCTGCTGGAAGTGGTGAGCGCGCGGGAGCGGGTGAGCATTGCCAAGCGGGACGGTGCCCTGGTGATTGACGTGGACAACAACGACGAAACCGTGCACGTCTCCGTCCCCCTGCGCCTGCTGGCCTCGCTGGCCGAGCACCTGGAAGAGGCCGCCACCGACTGAGTTCTCACCCCTGCGGCACAGCGGACACAGCGGTTCCGTGTCCCTTTGCCTCTCCTGCTTCCTTTGCTTCCCGTGGGCGCTGTGCTAGGCTGGGCGTCCGATGCCGGAGGCTCCCGCCAGCCCGTTCCGCCTGGCTGAGCGCGTGGAACGAATCGGCGTATCGGCCACCTTGGCCGTCCTGCAAGAGGCCGAGCGGCTGAAGGCGCAAGGCGTGGACGTGGTGGACTTCGGCCCCGGCGAGCCCGACTTCCCTACTCCCGACCCCATCAAGCAGGCGGCCGTGCGCGCGCTGGAGGAGAACTTCACCAAGTACACGGCCACGGCCGGCATCCTGGAACTGCGGCAGGCCATCTGCGAGTGGCACGCGCGAGAACTGGGCACGGCCTACGAGCCGACGGAGTGCCTGGTCACGGTGGGGGGCAAGCACGCCATCTTCAACGCGGTGAGCGCGCTGATCGGCCGGGGCGACGCGGTGCTGATTCCCGTGCCCTACTGGGTGAGCTTCCCCGAGATTGTGAACTACGCCGGCGGGCAAGTAGTGCCGGTGGAGACCGAGGAAGGGAACGGCTTCCGGCTGACCGCGGCGGCGGTGGAGCGGGCCTGGACGGACGGGGTCAAGCTGGTAATCGTCAATTCGCCTTGCAACCCGTCGGGAGCGGTGATTGAGCAAGGGGAGTTCGTCCGCCTCTTCGAGCTCTGTCGGCGCCGCGGGGCGCTGCTGCTCTCCGACGAGTGCTACTCGCACTTCGTGTACGAGGGATCGCCCTTTTCCATCGCCAGCCTGCCGGGAGCGAAGGCGCACGTCGTCGTGGCCGGGTCGTTCTCGAAGACGTTCTCGATGACGGGCTGGCGGCTGGGCTACACGCTGGCCCCGGCGCCGCTCATCCAGGCGATGACCCGCTTGCAAAGCCACTCGACCTCCAACCCTACGTCCATCGCCCAGAAGGCCGGGGTGGCGGCGCTGCGCGGCTCCATGGAGCCGGTGCGGACAATGCTGGCCGAGTACGCCCGCCGCCGCAAGCGGGTGCTGGCGGGTTTGAACGCCATCCCCTCCCTGCGCTGCGCCGAGCCCCAGGGAGCGTTCTACGCTTACCCGAATGTGGGAGACTGGATGCGCAAGCACGGAGTCAAGACTTCAACGGGAGTGGCCAAGCGGCTGCTGGAAGAAGCCCACGTGGCTGTAATTCCCGGGGACGCGTTCGGCACTCGGGAGCACTTCCGGCTCTCCTACGCCACCTCGATGGAGCGCATCGAGGAAGGCCTCCGCCGCCTGCGGCGGTTCTTCTCTCCCTAGATGCCGGAGTCCTTGCGGAGCAAGCTGCTGCGGTGGCGGTTCAACTTCTTTCCCGCCCTGTGGGGAACCGGGGCGCGCATCACCTATATCGCCGACGACTTCCGCGAGGTGCGCATCAAGCTACCGCTGAACTGGCGCACGCGAAACTATGTGGGCAGCATCTACGGGGGCAGCATGTACGCGGCCGTGGACCCGTTCTACATGGTGATGCTCATCCGCAACCTGGGGCCGGCGTACGTCGTCTGGGACAGGAGGGCGACGATTCACTTCAAGAATCCCGGGCGCTCGACCCTCTACGCGCGCTTCGTGCTGGGGGAGAGCGAGCTGGAAGCCATCAAGGCGGAGCTGGCCGGGAAGCACTCCCTGGAGCGCACCTACCACATCGAGCTGACCGACGCCCAAGGCACGGCGCACGCCTCGGTGGATAAAGTCATCTACATCGCCAAGAAGAAACCAAAGGGGGAAGCCAGATGAATCGCATGCATACGCTTTTCGCAGCCATTCTTGCCCTGGCGGTCGCGAGCCCGCTGGCGGCGCGCGAACCGTTCACGGTGGGCGGGTTGACGGCGCAGCCGGGGGAGCGCGTCTCCGGATTCCTGGAAGTGCCGGGGGGCGTGGACGAAGGGGCGCGCATCCCGGTGACGCTCATCCACGGGACCAAGCCCGGGCCGGTGCTGGCCTTGATCGCGGGGACGCACGGTTACGAGTACGCCCCCATCCTGGCCTTGCAATGGATACGGCCGCAATTGGACCCCAATCGCATTTCGGGCACCGTCATCCTGGTGCACATCGCCAACTTGCCGTCGTTTCTCGGCCGGACGATCTACTACAGCCCGGTGGATGGCAAGAACCTGAACCGGGTGTATCCGGGCAAGCCCGACGGGACGGTGAGCGAGCGCATCGCCTACGTGATTACCACGGAGGTGATCGAGCGAGCAGACTACGTGGTGGACCTGCACTGCGGGGACGGGAACGAGGCGCTGCGGCCCTACACCTACTGGATGGTCAGCGGGAACGCGAAGGTGGACGAAGGCTCGCGGCAGTTGGCGCTGGCGTTCGGGCTCGACCACATCGTCATCGACACCCACCGGCCCAATGACCCGCAAGCGTCCATCTACACGGCGAACACCGCCATCACCCGGGGCAAACCGGCCATCACCACCGAAACCGGTCAGCTCGGGCAAACCGAGTTCAAGCAGGTCGTGATGGCCTTGCGCGGGGTGTGGGGCATTCTGGGGCACCTGGAGATGATGGAAGTGCTCGACAAACCGCTGCCGGCCGACAGGGTGGTGTGGCTCGACCGGTATGAAGTGCTGCGCAGCCCGGAGACGGGGCTTTTCACGGCTCTTGTCAACCCGGGCCACACGGTGGCCAAAGGGACTCTGCTCGGCATCCTCAGCGACCTTTTCGGAGAGAAGATCGCCGAGATTCGCGCTCCGTTCGCGGGCGTGGTGAACTACGTGGTGGCGACACCGCCGGTCAGCCAGGGGGAACCGCTAGCCATGGTCAGTCGCATCCAACCGGAAAAGTGAGGCGAACGCTCAGGACCGGGCGCGGGCGGCGAGGGTCTGGCGGAGGGCGTCGAGGACGCCGTTGATGAACTCGACCGATTCTTCGCTGGAGAAGCGGCGGGCGATTTCGAGGGCTTCGTCAATGACGACAGCGGGCGGGGTTTCCGGGTGGGCCTGCATCTCATAGACGGCCAAGCGCAGCAGATTGCGGTCAACCGCAGCCATGCGCTCCAGCCGCCAGTGCTGGGAGTGGGCGGCGATGAGCGGGTCGATTTCTACCAGGGACGCGGCCGTGCCGCGGAAGAGCTCCTCGGCGAAACGGAGGGTTTCGTTATCGACTTTCTTGATCCCTCGCCAGAAGTCCGGCAGCAAGCTTTCGGGGTCGGGGCGGGCACCCTCCCACTGGAAGAGGAGCTGGAGCGCGTATTCGCGGGCCTTGCGGCGCTGCCGCTTGGGAAACACGGGAGACCTCAGGGGCTAAAGCCCCAACTATTTTAGACTGCCTTTTCAGCAGGGCTAAAACCCTGCCCCGCCACCTCAGGGGCCAAGGCCCCTTTCATGGCACGGGCGCACTCGGCACCGCTCCCCGCAAAAAACGGGGGGTCTCCGCTTCGCTCCGAGAAGCGGTGCCCTGACGGGTTCTCATCAGCGTTTTTTCTTGCCGGGGGCGGCGCGGGCGAGGAGGTTGGCCATTTCAACGGCGGCCAGGGCCGTTTCGGCGCCCTTGTTGCCGCTCTTGGCGCCGGCGCGGTCGATGGCCTGCTCAAGGTCGTCGGTGGTGAGGACGCCGAAGGCGATGGGGACGCCGGTGTGGAGGGCGGCGAGCTGGATGCCGCGAGTGACCTCGGCGCTGAGGTAGTCGAAGTGCTGGGTCTCGCCGCGGATGATGCAGCCCAGGGTGATGAGGGCGTGGTAGCGACCGGTCTGGGCCAGGCGCTTGGCGGCCACCGGAATTTCAAAGGAGCCGGGGACGCGCACGACATCGATCTTTTTCTCGTCGGCGCCGGCGCGGGCCAGGGCGTCGAGGGCACCCGCCAGCAGCCGCTCGGTGATGAAGCTGTTGAAGCGGCTGACGACGATGGCCAGCCGCAGCCCGCGGGCGTTTAGGTTGCCTTTGAGTTCATCCGGCATGGCTGCCATGGCATCGGGTACCCGGTACAGAGTATATCGAATTAGCGCCCGGTGAACTTGGCCGGGCGCTTTTCGAGGAACGCCTTGGTTCCCTCTTTCATATCTTCCGTAGTGCAGCAGAGGCTGAAAAGTGTGGCCTCGAGGAACAAGCCTTCCGCCTGGGGGAGGTCGAAGCCGCGATGGACGGCCTCCAGGCAGAAGCGGATGGCCAGCGGGGCGTTGGCGGCAATCTTCCGGGCCAGGTTCTCCGCTTCCGGCACGACGTCCGCGCGTGGCACGACTTCGTTCACCAGCCCGATGCGATAGGCCTCTTCAGCACCAATTTGCTCGCCGGTCAGCACTAGTTGCAGGGCGCGGCCCTTGCCGACCAGGCGGGCCAGGCGCTGGGTACCGCCGTAACCGGGGATGATGCCGAGCTTGACTTCGGGCTGGCCGAGCTTGGCGTTCTCCGCGGCGATGCGCAGGGCGCAGGCCAGGGCCAGCTCGCAGCCGCCGCCCAGAGCGAAGCCGTTGATGGCGGCGATGAAAGGCTTGGGGGAGTTTTCGATGCGGTCGAGGACGGACTGGCCGTAGAGGCCGTAGTCGCGACCGGCGACGGGCGTCTGCTGGGCGAGCTCGTTGATGTCGGCGCCGGCCACGAAGGATTTCTCGCCCGCCCCGGTGAGGATACCGACGCGGATCGCGTCATCGGCAATGACCTCGCCCACGGCGGCATCGAGCTCTTCCAGAGTCTTGCGGTTCAGCGCGTTCAGGACCTTGGGCCGGTTGATGGTGACGAGGGCGACCGCGTCGCGCTTCTCATAAAGTAGGTTTTCGTAAGCCATGGCAGTGACCTCCACTAGATGCAGATCCCTCGCTGCGCTCCCTTCGGGTTCCCTCAGGGCAAGCGGGATGACAAACCCTCTTGCTTCCTCTGCTTCCTGTGCCTCCTCTGCCTCTTCTGCCTCCTACGTCAATTGCAGGTTCATGGGTTTGGGATTCTTGGGGTCGGAGTAGTCGTAGAAGCCGCGGCCGGTCTTGCGCCCGTGCCAGCCGGCGGTGACCAGGCGCTTCAAGAGCGGCGGGGGGGCGAAGCGAGGCTCGCGGTATTCCTCAAACATAATCTCGGCGATGTAGAGAGTGGTGTCGAGGCCGACGAAGTCGAGCAGGGTGAAGGGCCCCATGGGGTGGTTCAGGCCCAAATGGATGGACTTGTCGATGTCGGGAATGGAGCCGAAGCCCTGCTCGAGGACGCGGACGGAATCGAGTAGATAGGGGATGAGCAAGCGGTTGACGATGAAGCCCACCCGGTCCCAGGTGCGCACGGGCACTTTGCCCAGGCGCTCGGCGAATTGCACCCCGATCTGGAAGACCTCGTCGGATGTCTGGATGGTGCGGATGACCTCGACCAGCTTCATCAGGGGCACCGGGTTCATAAAGTGGAGGCCGAGGAAGCGCTCGGGGCGGCCGGTGACGGCGGCCATCTCGGTGATGGAGATGGAGGAAGTGTTCGAGGCCAGGATGGTGTGCCGGGGACAGAGATTGTCGAGCTCTTTGAACAAGTCTTTCTTGAGTTTGGGGTTTTCGGTGACGGCCTCGATGACGAGGTCGCAGTCCTTCAGGTCGCTGACCGCGGTGGTGCGCTGGATGCGGCTCAAGGTGTCTTGCTTTTCGGTGTCACTGAGCTGGTTCTTCTGGACGAACTTCTGCAAGCTCTTTTCGATGCTCTTCATTCCCTTATCGAGCAACTGGTCGTTCACCTCGCGGACGACGACGTGGTAGCCGGCCTGGGCGGTCACCTGGGTGATGCCGGAGCCCATCAGGCCGCAGCCGACCACGCCGACTTTTTGAATGTCCATTGCTTTTCCCTCCTGATTGGCCCCCAGTGGCTGGGGCCACTGGGCCCTGGACGATGAAAATTGTGCCACCCGAGCTGGCCCTCAGGGGCTAAAGCCCTTCCTTATGATCCCCCCTCTGCGTCAGGGCTCCCTCGGCTTCGCTCGGGACAGGCTCGGGATGACAAGCGTGTCGCGAACTACCGGATCGATTCCACGATTAGGGTGATGCCCTGGCCGCCGCCGATGCAGGCGGTGGCCAGGCCGTAGCGAGCGCTGCGCCGGCGGAGCTCATAGAGGAGCGTCAGCACCAGCCGGGTGCCGGTGGCGCCCAGGGGGTGCCCCAGGGCGATGGCGCCGCCGTTGACGTTCGTCTTTTCGCGGTCCAACCCCAGTTCTTTCTCCACCGCCAGATATTGCGGGGCGAAGGCCTCGTTGACTTCGATCAAATCCATGTCCTTCAACTGCAACCCGGCGCGCTGGAGCGCCTGGCGGGTGGCGGGCACGGGGCCGATGCCCATGAGGGAGGGCTCGACGCCGACCACCGCCCAGGAGACCAGCCGGCCGAGCGGTTTCTTCTTTTTCTCTTTTGCGATTTGCGCGGTGGTCACCACGACGGCGGCGCCGGCGTCGACGATGCCGCTGGCGTTGCCGGCGGTGACGATGCCGTCGGGGCGAAAGGCGGGCGGGAGCTTGGCCAAAGCTTCCAGCGTGGTTTCCGGCCGCCGGTGATCGTCCTCGCTGAAGAGGGTGGCGCCCTTCTTGGACTTGATTTCGACGGGGACGATTTCGTCTCTTAGGCGGCAAGCCTTGTAGGCGGCGTCGGCGGCCTGCTGGCTGCGCAGGGCGTATTCGTCGGCCGCCTGGCGGGTGATGCCGTGCTGGCGGGCCAAGTTTTCGGCGGTGTCCGACATATAGCAGCCGCAGTAGGAATCCTTCAGGGCGACCATCAGGGAATCCTGGATGTGGGCTTCGCCCAGGCGGAAGCCCCAGCGGGCGCCGTGGATGACGTGGGGGGCCTGGCTCATCGACTCCATGCCGCCGGCCAAGACCATCTTGGCCTCGGCGAGCAGGAGGCGGTGGGCGGCCTGGAGGATGGACTCGATGCCCGAGCCGCAGAGGCGATTGACGGTGACGGCGGGGACTTGCTTGGGGAGTCCGGCCTGGAGGCCGACGTGGCGGGCCCCATAGATGGCGTCGCCTGAAGTCTGCTGGGCGTTGCCGAAGATGACGTGGTCAAACTCGCCCGGGTCGACGCCGCTGCGCTGGAGGGCGGCGCGGGCCGCGAGGGCGCCCAGCTGGATGGCCGAAAGGTCGCGCAGGACGCCGCCGTAGCGGCCCATCGGAGTGCGGGCGCCCGCCAGAAGGACGATGTCGCGTGGCTCCATCTAGTTTTTTCTCCCCGATCAGCGATTCAACTGCGGCTCCTCCTGGTCCGGCTGTTCACCCCAGCGGCTCCCTTGCCCCGAGCGAAGCCGAGGGGCGCCGCTGGGCCCGGCGGCAGGAGCCCCCGGGTTGAACGGAGAATAGCTGGACCAGACCTAGCGAACCACGACCGCGCTGCCTTTCTTGCGGGCTTCTTCCAGCGAGAATTCGGCGCGGTTGATGACGTCGGTGACGATGTCGAGCGGGTCATAGTCGGGCCGGACGGCGGCTTCGCTGACGCCGACGCAGAAGGTCAGCGAGTCCTTGCCGCCGGGGAGCTGGAGGGCGCTCAACTTCTTGCGGAGCTTTTCCAGGAGCGGCTGGCACTTCCGGGCGGTCGTGTCGCTCAGGAGGACGGCCAGCGAGGTGGCGGTGTAGCGGATGGCCAGGTCGTTCTGGCGGACGCTGCTCAAGACGGTCTCGCCGGCCTGTTGCATGAACTTCTGCATCGGGGCTTCGCCCACCTGGCTGAGGAGGGCGCCGCCCTTGTCGATCTCAAGCAAGGCGACGACCAAGGGGGTGCCCTGAGCTTTGGCGCGGGTAACCTCACTGACCAGGCAGTCGAGGTAGCTGGAGCGGCCGAGCAGGCCGGTGGCATCGTCGGCCACCGAGAGGGACTTCATCAAGGAGCGGAGCTTGCTATGGCTGATAGCGGTCTCGGCCTGGTCGGCCACGGCGCGGAGCAGGTAGACCTGGTTGGGTTGCCACTGGCGGGGGCGGTCGGCCTGGGAGAGGATGATCAAGCCGACGGGCTCCTGCTTTTCCTTGTCGATGAGGGGCATGGCCAGCACGGACTGGGCGCCGGCCTGTTTGAGTTCCGGGGTGAGGTTGAGGTCGAGCACGGTGCCGTTTTCCGGGTCGAGCTCCCGCTGACCGACCAGATTCAGCAGCTTGACGACGGTCGTCCCGGGTGACTGGGGGACGCCGGGGGCGCACCACTCCACGGCTGTGGACGGCGGCCTGCCAGGACGCCCCAGGGTGCCCAGGCAGCGGCTGACCTGGAGGTACTTACCCAACTCGCTGACCGCGGTGTGGAGGACGGTCTTGGGCGTGCTCTGGCGGTAGATGGCGTGGCTGACCTCGGCGATTTTGGCCAGGTCGCTGACGTTGTCCGCCGAGGAGGCTGCGGGCGCGGCCGAGGGAGCGGCGGCGGGGGCGGCGCCGGGTTGAGGCGGGTGCCCGAAGCCTTCGGGGAAGTACTGGGCCTGCTGGAAGAGATTGTAGAGGCGCTCGTTGCGGGACTCTTCGCCGGGGAACATCTGGTAAATCTTCTGGAGCTTTTCGATGGCCTTGGCCTTGAGGGAGTACTGGAGAAAGATCTCCGCCTGCACGACGTAATCCTCCAGCAGGGCGGCTTTCTGCTGGGGGTCGGTGACCGGAGCCGCTTCCAGCTTCTCTTCGGTGGGAGAAAAGACGGCCGCCTGGCCGCTGACGGTGGCGCTGGAGGTGATGCGGGAGGAGACGGAGCGGAAGCGGGCATCGTCGATCTTGCCTTTGATCTGCTCGAGGCGCTTGGAGTTGTTGAAGTCGTAGGGGTCGATGTCGATCAAGCACTCCAGGGAGTCGGCGGCGCGGTCGAACTGGCCAGCCTGGAAGTAAAGGTTGAACAGGGTGTCGAGGACGTCGCCGTAGCGGCTCTCCTGGTTCATCTCGTTGAAGGTGGCGGCGGCGAATTCGGCCAGGGGCATAGTTGACTGGTTGTCCTTGTAGAGCTTTTCCAGGCGCTCGAGGAAGGCTTTCTCCCGCTTGGCCGCGACCAGCCGCTCCTTGACGCGCTGCATCACCGCCACGGTGCGCTCGGGCTGCCCGGCCTGGCAGTAGCGGTCGGCCAGGGCAAAGAGCTTTTCGTAGGTGTCGGGCTGGGCCTGGTAGAAAGCTTCGATGACCTCTTCGGCTTCCTGGAGGCGATTTTCGGCCAGCAGGGCGGTGGAGAGGGAATCGAGGACGGCGGGGTCCTGCTCGCTTTCGGCATAGAGCGGCATCAAGAGCTCGGCCGCCTGCTTTTGATTGCCTTTGTCGGCGTGAGCGTGCGCCAAGCTGAGGGCGGTGCTGCGCTCGGGAGTCAGCTCGTAGGCGCGGGTCAAGAGTTCGAGAGCGCGGTCGGAGTTTTCCGGCTGGAGCAACTGCCCGGCGCGCAGGAACGCCTTACTGGCCAGGTCGGCCTTGCCGGCCTTGTTGGCTTCCTCGGCGAAGAGCACCTGGGTATCGGGATTTTCGGGCTCGATCTCGGCCAGGCGCTGGGCGGCTTCGAGCACGCCCTCGGACTTGCCGGCCTGGCGGAAGAGGTCGAAGGCGGAGCGGTAGGCCGCGGCGGCTTCGTTGCTCTTGCGGGAGCGCTGCAGGAGAATCGCCAACTTGAGGTAGCGCTCGGGGGACTGGGGCGCCCCCTGCAAGGACTTGCGGAAGAGGGGGACGCCGCGGGCGGCGTCCATCTTTTCGGCGTACTTGTCGAAGAGCTGGCCGTAGTGGGCAAGCGCCTGGTCGGACTTGCCGGCGCGGACCGAAAGGTCGGCGATGGTTTGGAGCAGGCTGAGGTCCTGAGGCGCCAACTGGTAGGCAGCCTTGTACTCCTGGAGGGCGGCGTCGAACTTGCCCTTGCTGGCGTACTTCTCCGCCTTTTCGAGATGTTTCTCCAAGTCCGCCATGTTGTAGGGTCCTTCCGTGCGGGGCCAGCCGGCGCTCAAACTACGGCTGGCGGGCCGCCGCCCCACTCCCCGGGCCGGCGCGGCCGGGTCCACCGAGCGTGGCGCAAGGGATAACTATAATACCGGAAGGCGGCCTCCGCCAACCAGTTTTGGCTTGGCCGGAGGGATTAGAAGGAAAAGGAAAGCCCGATCCCTCACCCCGAAGATTCGGGGCTCGAAATGATTAGGCTCCGGGCCGGCCGAGAATCGAGCCGACAAACGAGAAAGTCCAGGACAGACAGAAATGTCTGTCCCCCCGACGGAGAGACAGGGTGGCCCCTATTCAGCACGGCGCGGCTATGGCAGACTGAGAAGTTTGGGCCACGCAAACACAAGCGCTATGGACGCGGCGCACATCCGCAACTTTTCCATCATCGCCCACATCGACCACGGCAAGTCCACTCTGGCCGACCGCCTGCTGGAGCTGACCGGGGCGCTCTCCGAGCGGGAGCGCGGGGACCAGGTGCTGGACTCGATGGACTTGGAGCGCGAGCGCGGCATCACCATCAAGGCCCACGCGGTGCGGCTCCACTACCAAGCCCGTGACGCCCAAACCTACCAGCTCAACTTGATCGACACCCCGGGGCACGTGGACTTCAGCTACGAGGTCTCGCGCTCGCTGGCCGCCTGCGAAGGAGCGCTGCTGGTGGTGGACGCCGGCCAGGGCGTCGAGGCCCAGACCCTGGCCAACGCCTATCTGGCCGCCAAGCACGACTTGGAAATCATCCCCGTCATCAACAAGATCGACCTCCCCCAGTCACGGCTGGAAGAGACCGCGTCGCAGCTCGAGCACCTGCTGGGATTGCCGGCCTCGCGCGACCTGGCCATCAGTGCCAAGCTGGGCACCGGGGTGGAGGCGGTGCTGGAAGCAATTGTCGCACGGGTGCCGGCGCCGACGGGCGACTCGGGCGCGCCGCTGCGGGCGCTCATCTTCGACTCCTGGTTCGACACCTACCGCGGCGCCATCGTGCTGGTGCGAGTCATGGAGGGCACGCTGCGCCCCCGGCAGAAGGTTCGCCTGCTGGCCACCAAGCAGACCTACGAAGTCGAGCAGCTCGGCGTGCTGACCCCCAAGCCGGTCTGGGTGGAGGAGCTGGCCGCCGGGGAAGTGGGCTTCGTCATCGCCAACATCAAGCGGGTCGCCGACGCCAAAGTGGGCGACACCCTCACCGAAGAAGCCCGGCCGGCCCCCTCGCCGCTTCCGGGCTTCACCGAAGTGAAGCCGATGGTCTTCGCCGGCCTCTATCCGGCCAGCGCGCAAAACTACGAAGAGCTGCGCGACGCCCTGGAGAAGCTGGCCCTGAACGACTCGGCCCTGAGCTACGAACCCGAAACCTCGGTAGCGCTCGGGTTCGGCTTCCGCTGCGGCTTCCTCGGCCTGCTGCACCTGGAAATCGTGCAGGAGCGCCTGGAGCGCGAGTTCGGGCTTTCGCTGGTCTCCTCCGCGCCCAGCGTGCGCTACCGCATCCTGAAAAAAGATGGAAAGGAGATCGAAGTGGGGAGCCCGGCGAAGTTCCCGCCGGCGGGGGAGATCGAGTTGGTCGAAGAGCCGGTGCTGGAGCTGACCCTCATCACCCCGGCCGGCTACCTGGGGACCATCCTGAAATTGTGCGAGGAGCGCCGGGGAGTGCAGAAGAAGTTCGAGTACATTTCCCCGGAGCGGGTGCTGCTGGTCTACGAGCTGCCGCTGGCGGAGATGGTGCGGGACTTCTACGACCGGCTGAAGTCGGTCTCGCGCGGCTACGCTTCCCTGGACTACGAGCTGGCCGGCTACGCGGTGGCCGACCTGGTGAAGCTCGACATCCTGGTGGCGGGCGACCCGGTGGACGCCTTTGCGACCATCTGTCACCGCGAGGAAGCCTACCAGCGCGGCAAGGCCTTGACCGAGCGCCTGCGGAAACTGATCCCCCGGCAGCAGTTCGAAGTCGCCATTCAAGCCGCCATCGGCAGCCGCATCATCGCGCGGGAATCCGTGCGCCCGCTCCGCAAGGACGTCATCGCCAAGTGCTACGGCGGCGACGTCACCCGCAAGCGCAAGCTCTTGGAAAAACAGAAAGCCGGCAAGAAGCGCATGAAGCGCGTCGGCCGCGTCGACATCCCCCAGGAAGCCTTTTTGGCTGTCCTCAAAATCTCCAGTCCACAAGGATGATTATCGGCTAACCCTGCCTGCCCAGTCGGAGCGTAGCGCAGATCCCGTCGGAGCGAAGCGGAGACCCTGAGCGTAGTCGAAGGGAGCATCGCCGAGGGAAGCGCAGCCGAAGGGTCGAAGCGAAGCGTAGATCCCGAGCGAAGTCGAGGGGAGCGAAGTCGAAGGGAGCCTGCTTGCACTGAGCGCAGTCGAAGTGCCGAAGGGCTAGCGGTACTGAAGATTTCCAGTCCCCAAGGATAATAACCAGCTAATCCTGAGGTTACCGAAGGGCTCGCCGTCCTCAAAATCTCGAGCCCGCAACAATAGTCTGGCGAGCCCTGAGCGAAGTCGAAGGGCTGGCCGTACTGAGAATCTCAACCCCGGAAGACTAGAACCGAGCGAACACTGAGAGGCGCACGCATCATTTGACAACAAGGGGCGCGTATAGCATTATTTTTGGAGCCTTGCCTACAAATTGACAGGAGGTAGGTGTAGTTCGCCGGACCAGCCCCCAACGCCTCTGGCAACAAATTCTTCAGCAGGAACAAGGAAGGCCATGCGCACTAGATTTTTCCTTTGGGTTGCGCTTTTGGGCCTTGGACTCGCGGCCTGTAGCAGCAAGCCCGCAAGTTACTGGATCCAGCAACTGAAAGAGGGCAAGGGCAAGCAGGAAGCCGTAGATGCCCTCGTGAGCATGGGTGAACCGGCGGTCGCGCCACTCATCGAATTGCTGGATTACGACAAGATGGAGCTTTGGAGCGTGAGCTTCTGGGCTCAAACAGCACTGGCACGAATCGGCGAACCGGCCGTCCCGGCGCTCGTGAAGGCGTTGAACGGAGCCGACAGGGGTCTCAGGATCCAAGCTGCGGAGACTCTGAAACTCATCGGCCCCGAGGCGAAGGATGCCGTGCCCGCCCTGGCCAAAGCGCTCATAGGGACAGATGAGAACCTCCGGGCTGAGGCCGCCGGTGCTTTGAGCACCATTGGGGAGCCGGCCGTCCCGACCTTGGTTGACGCACTCAGGAACCAAGATGGACGCGTGCGTGCCTGGGCAGCGTACGCCCTGATCGAGAGCGGTCTGACGTCACAAGAAAAAATAGGCGGCGGTTACGGTGGCAACGAAGTGAGGCCAGACATCCGACCGGAGGTGAAGGCCCGCATCCTGGACCTCGCCCAAGCGCTACAGCAGGCAGACGAGGAGAAACGACGCTCGATCCTACGCGCCCTCGGACGCGTGGGTCCCGAGGCCGCGCCTGCGGTCCCCTTTCTCATCGAGGCACTAACGGACCCAAGCTGGCATGTCCGCCTGGAAGCGGCCACTGCGCTGGGGAATACAGGTCCGCCGGCCCAGGCGGCGGTTCCAGCCCTTGTCGAGGCGATGAAGGCACCGAGTGAAAAGCGATTCGTCCGCCATGAAGCCGCCGAGGCGTTAGGCAAGATCGGCGCGCCGGCCAAGCAGGCCTTGCCCCATTTGAGGCAAACTTGGGCAAGGGAACAAGGACAACTCCGCGTCTGGGCTGCGTTTGCCCTGGTCCAAATCGGTCGGGAGAGGGGGAAGGTGCGACCCGAAGACCAGGCTGCCTTCTCATCGCTGGTCACTGCGCTCAAAGACAGCGGCTCTGAGGTTCGCAAGGCTGCTGCCCTCGCCTTGGGTCAGATCGGTCCAGAGGCAAAGGGTGCCCTGCCTGCGCTCCGGCAGGCGCGGAGAGACAAGGACAAGCACGTGCGGGGATACGTCACTGTGGCACTGAAGCGGATCGAGGGAAAGTGACTTGCCGAGGTTCGGGCGAGCGCGGTTACCACACCGTGGTTGCGGATGGTCCAGCTTAGAGTGACTGAAGTCCCATACTGGTATGCTGGGCGCTGAAGAATGAGCGGGAGCCTGCCAGAGCACGGTGGACGAACACCATGAAGAAGTGCCCTTTCTGCGCCGAAGAGATCCAGGACGAAGCGATTAAGTGCCGCTACTGCGGTGAGTTTCTCGACCGGGCCGCAGCGCCCCCTGCGCCGGGGGAGGGACCGGGACGATGGGCCGCAGGGGCAGTCCCCACTCCTGCCCCGCAGAGGATAGCAGCGGGAAAACTGAGGTTTCCTCACGGGTGGTTCTGGCCGATGGCGTTCATCGGGATGCTTGAGTTGAGCGCGACGATCCAGGTCTGGGACGAGAAGCTAGGTGCAAAGCAGAAGCAGGACGCGGCGGCCGCCTTAGTATTTACGGGGATCATAGAAATCATACTGCTATGCGCGTTCACGTACCGGCTGTGGAAAAGAATTCAGGACGGCCAGACGCAGGTTACACCTGGGCGAGCGGTGGGATATCTCTTCATCCCCATTTACGGTCTATTCTGGATGTGGAAAGTGTGGGCGGGCTATGCGGACGCCCTTAACAGTTTTCGCGAGCGGCACGGCTTCCCAGAGCGCGCGTCCGGCAAAATTACGACCACCTTCACCGTTATTTGGCTCGTTTCCATCCTACTCAGTTGGACCCCCGCCGGCCCGCTAGGTGCTATGGCGGTGTGGATTTCTTTGATGGTATTTATAGCGCACACAGGAAAGCTCACTAGCGACCTCGCCTGATTGCCTGGCAGTTCAAGTTTAGCTCCGCCACGACGCGCACAACGACACCTGCCTTGCCTGTGTCGCTGGTTGCCTGCCCTTCGGTCTGCTCGCCTGCTCAAGGGGGACCGCTTAGCGGCGCCGCCTCAACGGCGGCGGGACTTCTTCCTCCTTTTCGTTCCGCCCCTCTTGCTCCGGCTGGCTGCGCGGCGGGCCTTTCTCCGGCGAAGGGGCTTCTTGCGGCGCTTGGGTTTGGGCCTTCGACGGCGGGCCCTTCGGCGACGCTTAGGATAAACCTTGCGCTTCCGGCGGGCTTTCCGACGGCGCTGGGGGCGGGCTTGGCGCCGGGGACGGGTTTTCTTCCGCCGGACTTTCTTCCTGCGCTTGGGTTTCGGCTTCGGCTTGGCCCTTCGGCGACGCTCAGGACGAGTGCGGATGGGGGG
>JALLOH010000239.1 GCA_027717655.1 Acidobacteriia bacterium AH_259_A11_L15 | reverse complement strand
CAATCAACCGATCAACCATTGAACTATTCCACTAGTTTTCGGGGAAGTTCATGCGGCGCAGGAGGTCTTGGAAGCGGGGGTCGGAGCGCAGCGGGTCAAACCTTGGCTCCACTTTGAGCATGGCCATAAAGTGAGCCCGCTCATCATAGGCCTTTTCCAAGCAAGCACAGGCCTGCTCGTGCCGGCCCAAGCCTGTATGCAGCAACGCTAGACCATACGACGACACATAACTTCGCTGCGATCGCTGCTGCAACTCGTCAAGCAACTTCAGGGCATCGCCTTTCCTGCCAGCCACCGCGTAGGCGTGCCCGAGTACGGCTACCACCTCCGTGTTGTTCTCGGAAAGCGTTAGCGCCTTTTGAAACTCTGCTATAGCTTCCCCATAAATGTGCTTTTGCACGCAGGCTTGTGCGAGGAAGAGGTGCGCTGGAACGAAGGTCGGCTCCATCTCGAGCGTCTTCCGGCACTGTTCTATGGCTTCGTCGTAGCGGCGCGCGAAGTAAAGGGCCCATCCAATACCCGCATTTATGATGAGCGCTAATGGATCCAATCTTTGAGCCCGTTCAAACTCTGCAAGACCTTCCTCTATCCGCCCCATGGCCACCAAGTAATTGCCATAGAAGTGGCGGGCTGTCGCGTAGGTCGCGTTTAGCTCAAAGGCTCGCTGGAACTCTCTCCCGGCTTCCCCCCAATCCCAATCATGATAGAACCTAGCATAGGCCAGCGAGGTGTGGCTCTCGGTGATGGTGTCATCGATCTCCAGCGCCTTCAGGGCGGCTGCCTTCGCCTTCGGAAAAGCCTCCCTAGGAGGGAGGACACCGTAAAAACCCAAGATATTGTAGGAGTCGGCTACCCCAGCATAGGCCAACGCGTATCCAGGGTCGATCTCGATCGCCTGCTGGAAGTACGCAAGCCCTTTCTTCACTCCCTGTTCGGTTCTCTTGCTCCAGTAGTACCGGCC
>JALLOH010000238.1 GCA_027717655.1 Acidobacteriia bacterium AH_259_A11_L15 | reverse complement strand
CGGTGGAAGTGCGAAGAGCGGCGGTATCTTCGCTTGAGCAATATTGGTGGACAGGAGATCACATTGTGCTTCCGGAGCTTGAAGAAGCGCTCAAGGATCCCGATGCCAAAGTTCGCGGGACGGCAGCGCTGGCTATCGGCGAGTACATCCCCAAGATTCATGAGACCCCCTCGTTTGCAGCCGTTCCCTTCGTGCAGCAGCGATGTGCCCAAGCCGTCGACGCCGTGATGGAGGTCCTGAGCAAAGACCTGGACCCGCAGGTTCGAGATACGGCGGCACTGGCTCTGGGCAGCATTCGATACGAAAGAGTGATCGAGCCTCTTCGCCGGGCGTTGAATGATCGACACGAAGGGGTTCGGACAACCGCAAAATTCGCCTTGGACAATATTCGCAAGAAGGGTACGAGAGCCTAACTGGGGGAGCCTTGCTGATATCGCCATGGTGACCCGTTGCAACTGACAGGTCCGGCCGGTGACATTCCTGCTCGACAACTACGATTCGTTCACCTACAACCTGGCTCAGTACCTAGGGGAGCTGGGCGAAAAGGTGGTCGTGCGGCGGAATGACCAGGTGACGCTAGCCGGGCTGGAGCGAATGAAGCCCGAGCGCATCGTCATCTCGCCCGGGCCGGGGACGCCCGACACCGCCGGCATCACCCTGGCCGTCATCGAGCGCTTCGCCGGCCGCCTCCCCATCCTGGGCGTCTGCCTGGGCCATCAGGCCATCGGGCAGGCGTTCGGCGGCAAAGTCGTGGGCGCGCCGGTGCTGATGCACGGCAAGGTGAGCGAAATCCTGCACGACGCCCGCACCATTTTCCGCGGGCTGCCCCAGCGCTTCTCGGCCACCCGCTACCATTCGCTCATCGTCGACCGGAAGGGTTTCCCGAAGAAGGAGCTGGAAATTTCCGCCCGCACGCCCGACGGCACCATCATGGGCCTGCGCCACCGGCGCTCCCGGGTTG
>JALLOH010000237.1 GCA_027717655.1 Acidobacteriia bacterium AH_259_A11_L15 | reverse complement strand
GCCAGCCGGTGGACGCCACCCCGGTGTGGTTTATGCGCCAGGCGGGGCGCTACCTGCCGGAGTACCGGGCCGTGCGCGAACGCTACGGCCTGCTGGAGATTTGCAAGACGCCCGACCTGGCCGCGGAAGTAACCATCACCGCCGCTGAAAAGCTCGGGGTGGATGCCGCCATCATCTTTGCCGACCTGCTTTTGCCGGTCGAGCCCCTGGGAATGAAGCTTCGCTTCGCGACCGGCGAAGGCCCTATCTTGGAGAGCCCGATTCGAGATGAACAGGCCATCCGCCGTCTGCGCACCGACGCGGCGGGGGAGTTGGGCTTCGTGGCGGAAGCGATTCGGCGGACGCGGCAGCATTTTGGCGGCCGCCTCCCCCTCATCGGCTTTGCCGGCGCGCCGTTCACTCTGGCCAGCTACATGATTGAAGGCGGCGGCTCCCGAGACTACATCCACACCAAGTCGCTGCTGGCGGGTGCGCCCCGCCTGTGGTCCCTCCTCATGCAGAAACTTTGCGATGTGCTCGAGCCCTACCTGCTCGACCAGGTCCAGGCGGGCGCGGACGCCATCCAGCTCTTCGACAGTTGGGCCGGGTGTTTGGCCCCCGAAGATTACCGGCGCCACGTGCTGCCCTACTCGAAGCGATTGATCCAGGCGGTGCAGGCTCGGGGCGTCCCCGTCATCCACTTTGCCACCGGCGCCGCCGGGCTGCTGGCCGCCATGGACAAAGCCCGGGCGCAGGTGCTGGGGGTTGACTGGCGGATTTCGCTGCGCCGCGCCTGGGAGATGGTCAGCTTTCGCCCCGCCATCCAGGGCAACCTCGACCCGGTGGCTCTGTTTGCGCCCCCAGCCGAACTGCGACGCCGGGTCGAGGCCGTGCTGGCCGAAGCGGATCGGCGGCCCGGGCACATTTTCAATCTCGGCCACGGCATTTTCCCGGACACGCCGGTTGAGAATGTCCAGGCAGTGGTAG
>JALLOH010000236.1 GCA_027717655.1 Acidobacteriia bacterium AH_259_A11_L15 | reverse complement strand
CCAAGCGCATCGACGACGGCCTTGATATCTCGGGCGCGAGCGGCCGGGTAGTGGCCTTCGGTGGTCTGCTCGGACTCGCCCTGTGAGCGCGGGTCCATCGCCACCACGCGGTAGTGTTTCGAGAAATGCTCGATTTGGTGCTCCCAGATCCACGCCGGCATCGTCCAGCCGGGAACGAATAGAATCGCCGGCGATTTCTTCAGCGGCGAAGGTTGCTCTGCGGTTCTGGGGAAAGTGGGCGCGGTTCCTGGAGCTGCTGGAACTGTAGTGGGAGGTTCTGGCATAACTGGGCGCCCGCCTTTTGGCCGGGCTTCCAGGTAATGGATCTTCACCCCGTCGGGCGTGGTAACGAACCCGCTCCTCGTCCCCGGCACCTTGTACGCTTCGCCGGATGACAGGAACGTGGGAAACAATAGGAGCAGGGAGACGACAGTCAGCAAGCCCCGCACAAGCCGCACGTTTTCCTTATCTGTGTTCATCCGTGTGCATCTGTGGTTTCAATCAAGTGACGGCGATTTCTTCGTAGGTGCCGAAGACGGTGCGGAGGGCGTCGCAGATCTCGCCCAGGGTGGCGTAGGCGCGCACGCACTCCAGGATGCAGGGCATAGTGTTCTTGTCGGAGCGGGCGGCGGCTTCCAGGTCCTTGAGCGTCTGGGTGACGCGCCGGTTGTCGCGCTCGCGACGGAGCTGCTTAAGGCGCTCGGCCTGCTGCCGGGCGACCGAAGCGTCGATCTGGAGGGTTTCCAGCGGCGGCTCTTCCTGGGCCTTGAAGTCGTTGACCCCGACGATGATTTCCTCCTTGCCGTCCACGGCCTGCTGGTAGCGGTAGGCGGCCTCGGCGATCTCCCGCTGGGGAAACCCGCGCTCGATGGCCGGAATCATGCCGCCCAGGGCGTCGATCTTGTCGAAGTACTCGTAGGCGGCGCGCTCGGTTTCATTCGTGAGCCGCTCCAAGAAGTAGGAGCCGC
>JALLOH010000235.1 GCA_027717655.1 Acidobacteriia bacterium AH_259_A11_L15 | reverse complement strand
CCGCTCTCTTGTCCTCCCTATCGCTTGGTCCACTGGAAGCGCTTGCGCGCCCCCTTCTGTCCGTACTTCTTGCGCTCCTTCATCCGGGAATCGCGGGTGAGGAAACCACCCTTGCGCAACTTGGGCCGCAGCGCCGGATTGGCCGCCGCCAGCGCCCGCGCCAATCCCAATCGCACCGCACCCGCCTGCCCAGAGCTGCCTCCGCCCTTTACCGTGATTTCCGCGTCGTACTGTTCGCCGTCCACGAAGTGCAGCGGCTCCCGCGCCTGCTCCCGCCACTGCGCCGCCAGGAAAAATTCTTCCAGTGAGCGCCCGTTCACCCGAATCCGCCCGCTGCCCGAGCGCACATAGACCCGCGCCACCGACGTCTTCCGCCGCCCGGTGCCGTAGCTAGGCCCGGTAGGAAGCTCCGGCAGGGGGGCGGAAAGCTCCGGTTGGGGTTCGCCCACCGATTCGCCCTCCGGAGACGCCGCCTCCGCCGCCTCCATTGGCGGCACCGGGGTCTCGCTTGTTCCGTTCGCGGTGGCTTCCCCGCCCGCTTCGGCCGGGCCTGCTTCGGCCGGCCCCGGCTCGGGCGCGCCGCTCTCCGGCGCTTCCGGGCTCAAATTCTTTTCAGGATCATCCACTACTGGCTCGCCTCCCCTCGCACCGGCTCGGGCTGCTGGGCCGCGTGCGGGTGTTTGTCGTCCGCATAGATGCGCAGCTTCTTAGCCCGTCGCTTGCGCAACTTGTTCTTGGGCAGCATCCCCAAAATTGCTTCCCGAACCATCCGCTCCGGCTTTTCCTGGTACATTCGCCGGGCCGGAACCTCTTTCAGCCCGCCCGGGTAGCCCGTATGCCAGCGGTAAACCTTCTGGTCCAGTTTCTTGCCCGTCAGCCGCACCTCCCGAGCGTTGATCACCACCACGTGATCGCCGTCCTCAACCCCCGGGGTGTAGGTGGGCTTGTGCTTGCCCATCAGCAGCGTGGCCA
>JALLOH010000234.1 GCA_027717655.1 Acidobacteriia bacterium AH_259_A11_L15 | reverse complement strand
GCCGCCGGGGCTGTACGGCTTGCTGCTCGCAACTCTTCGACATCACCCTGCTGGAGGCAGCCTATATCTCCCGCCACGTCCGCGGCCTGCCGCCGGAGAAGCAGGCAGAGTTGCAGCGCCGCGCCCGAGCCTATCGGCCGCAGCGGCAGAAGTTGCTGCAGGACCGCGGCGGCGAGCGCTGGGCGCAGCAGATCGAAGGTCGCCTGCCCCTGGAGGGCCTGCGGCTGCCGTGCCCGGCCCTCGACCCCGACGGCGCCTGCAGCCTCTACGAGGCCCGACCGCTGGTCTGCCGGAAGTTCGGCATGCCCCTCTACAACCCCGGCCGCCCGGGCGTGCTCGGCGCCTGCGAGTTGAATTTTTCCTCCGGCGAGGAGATCGAGCCGGCGGACATCGTAGAGAACCAGACCCGCATCCACGATCGGTGGCAAGGGGTGAAGGCCGCGGTCCGCGAAGCCCATCCGGACGGCTCGCGACTCCTGACCGTCGCCGATGCCCTGCTGGAAGACTTCGACGCCGGGCTGCGGGGCGAGGAAGTCCCCGCCGTGCCCGGCTCCGCTCGTAAAGATTATTCGCATGAGGGAAAAATCTGAGAACCCCCGCCCGCTTTTCTGGGAAAGCCTCCTCGACGGGGCGCTCAACGAGGAGACGAAGAAATACATCGCCGAGCAGCGCCAGGCGCTGGCTGCGAATCCCTCGGACCCGCGGCCGTACTTCCACCTGGGCTTGCTCTACAACATGCAGCGGAACCCGGAGGCCGCCATCGAGATGTTCAAGCAGGCCCTGGCGCTCGACCCCGGCTTCGCCCTCGCCCACCAGCACTTGGGCCAGCTCTATGCAGTTTTGGGGGACTACTCCAAGGCCTGGGTCCATGCCCGCGAGGCCGCCGCCCGCGGCAACACCACTCTACTCGATATGCTCAGCCGCTATCCGCAGGCCACCCGCCCGTCCGAGTAGAGCCTGCGGTCTCCGTGAATCTTCACCAC
>JALLOH010000233.1 GCA_027717655.1 Acidobacteriia bacterium AH_259_A11_L15 | reverse complement strand
CCGGCGGGGACGGGGGCGAAGCCGCGCCGGGAACCCGGTGGAGTTCTTGCCCGACGTGCGGGCGGCCGTTTCCGCCACCGAGATTCGTCGCCGGGCACGCCGGGGCCGCTCGGTACGCGGACAAGTGCCGCCGGCGGTGGCTGTGTACATCGAGAAGATGAGGTTGTATCGGCGCGGAGGATGAGGGAAGCGAAGGCTCGCGAGGCGGTGGAACAGGCGGCGCGGGCCGCCCTCGACAAGAAGGCGGCCGACTTGGTGCTGCTCGATATGCAGCCGGTGGCCTCCTTCACCGACTATTTCCTGCTGTGCACGGGATTCTCGGCGCGGCAGGTGCAAGCGATTTCCGATTCGGTGGAGGAGCAGTTGGCGCGGCGGGGTGTCCTCCCCGCCCACAGTGAAGGCTACCAGGTGGGCGACTGGGTGCTGCTCGACTACGTGGATTTCGTGGTGCACATCTTCTCGCCGCGGGCGCGCTCTTTCTATGATATCGAGCGGCTGTGGCGCCGGGCTGCCCGCCTGCCCCCGCCCGCCGACAGCCAGCCGCACACGCGCAGTGAAGATTAGGTCATCAATGGAATAGCTTTGTCATCCTGAGCAAAAGCGAAGGATCTCATCCGAGCCATCATCCCTGCGCGGCATCTCAACCTCTACGTACTCTCTGTGTCCTCTGCGCCTTTGCGGTGAGTTTTTCTTGTGCCGCTTGGCGAACGGTGCTCTTATTTCCTCCATGAAGCTGCGTTTGGTCTTTCTCGGCAAGACCCGCAACCCGCACCTGCGGGCCCTGATCGAGGACTACCGGGAACGGCTGGCGTACTTCACCCCGGTCGAGCTGGTCGAGTGGAAGACCACCGACGGCGGTCCCTGGGTCTTGGAGGAGGCGCGCGGAAAGAAAGAGAAAACACCCATCGTCCTGCTCGACGCCGCCGGCAAGGCGTTCACTTCGGAAGCGTTCGCTCGCTGGCTGGCCCGGCAGCCGTTGCCCCCGT
>JALLOH010000232.1 GCA_027717655.1 Acidobacteriia bacterium AH_259_A11_L15 | reverse complement strand
CCTCTGGGGTCGATTCCGGACCTGCTGAAAACACATGGTTTTGACACAACCGGCTGAATTGCCTACTCCAAGAAGTTCATACGGCGGAGCAGGTCTTGGAAACGCGGATCATCCCGTAGTGAACCCCTGTCACCTCTGTCCGTATGTCGTGGGTGAGCGACGCGGCAGGGTCACTCTTGTTGCTGACGGCCGCACGAGTGGAATTCAAAATGCGGGAGAGAGATCCGCGACGGATACGCTTGATGATGGGATTGATCAGCCAGCGCAGTACCACGGGGACACCGCGGCTCAGCGCGATGGACTCGAGCTGGACATACACACCGCCGTCTTTCTCCTGAAATCGCCAATAGGTATAAAGACGCCAAAGAAAGCCACGATCATTGCCGACGGGCTTTTCCCGCTCGTCTGGCTGGCCGGCGTTTTCCACCTCGGCAATGCGCGTGGAGTAGGATCTGCTATGAACTCGGGTGCTGTCGACGGGGAAATAGCGCACTTCAAATTCGGCGTTGAGCACGACAGTGACGATTGTCTTCCGGTAGAACTGTAGGTAGATTTTGAAGTCGTTTCCGTCACGGTGGAGAAGTCTGGAGCGCCGGACGTCAGGCTTGTAGATATTCTGGTGATTGTCGTAGTCCTGGATCACGACCAGGATCCGCTGAAGGGTCGTTTCCGGAATAAAAATCACGCCGACCCAATGGTGAACCAAACCTTCGGGAACCTTAATTCGCTTCCCTTTCTCCCGGGTTTCTAGGTCTTCGTAAACAATCTGGCCTTGCCGGAGCTGCGCGTAGAGACGCTGGCGGCGCGGCTCGGGAAGCCGGTCTACCCATAGGAAAGCGTTGCCGTCGGCCAGTTCTTCAGCCATTCGGGCCTCGGT
>JALLOH010000231.1 GCA_027717655.1 Acidobacteriia bacterium AH_259_A11_L15 | reverse complement strand
TCCCTCCCGCCTCCTCAGAGAAAGCTATTGCCCGCCGCGCCGGCGGGCGCCTAGAATAGGGGCAGTCCCGCAGCGCCACCACGGAATCCAATCAAGGGCGAGAGAGGCCGCTAGGCCGGGAACCGAGTCGATGAATAGGCATCTATCACGCTGCGGGAGCGCTCTGCTGGCCTTCCTCTTAATGTTTCTACCCGCACTACAGGACCCTTTGCAAGCGGCGCAGCGGCGCTCGCGGCGGCGGCCCCGCTATGTTTCCAGCTACGGCAATCCCACCGCCCAGGATCGCTTGCAGGGGGAAGTCGCCTTGGTGCGCCAGGTGGCGGCGAACGCCCTGGGGGACTTCAATGGCAGCGTGGTGATTGTGGAGGCTGATACCGGGCGAATTCTCTCCCTAGTCAACCAGCCGTTGGCGCTGTCGGCCGGCTTCCAGCCCTGTTCGGTCATCAAGCTGCCGGTGGCCCTGGCCGCCCTGGAAGAGGGCTTGATCACCGGCGACACCTTGCTCCGCAGCTCGCCGTAGGAAGCGAACCAGCCCAGGCGGGCGCGGTCTTCGCGGCAGGTGCCGGTCTTCCCTAGGATGTGCTCGGCGCCTTCCCCGCTGGACTGGGCGGTGCCGAAGAGCACGGCCGCCTCCATGCCCGCGCGCAGCTCCGGCAGCCAGCGCTGGATGGGGAGGTAGCGCTTCACCCGCGGCTCGAACTCCGCCTGCTCTTCGGCTGTGTGCGGGTGCTGCAGGTAGTAGAGCGTGCCCCCGTTGGCGAAGGCCGCCATCAACGCCGCCAACTGCAGCGGGGTCACCTTGACTTCTTCGCCGAAACTCGACAGGCGCCCCACCCCGCCTCGGGCCGGCGGCTGGGCGGGGAAGGAACCGGGCTTTTCGCCCTCGATTTCCTGGCCGGCCAGCTCGCCGAAGCCCAACAGGTGAGCGTAGGAAGCCACCGTCTCAAACCCCATTCGCTTGCCCAAGATCTCAAAGAAGGGGTTGTTGGAG
>JALLOH010000230.1 GCA_027717655.1 Acidobacteriia bacterium AH_259_A11_L15 | reverse complement strand
GCGTAGCGCACCTGGCCCTCGGGGGTGACGAAATTTTCCAGTACGCGGGCGTAGGCGCTGTAGTCAAACGGGGCTTCGTCGGCCGCCGCGGCCGCGGGCGAGAAGGCCGCCAGGGCGGCCAGCAACAGGCCCCCGCCGACTTTCCGCTTGACAAACCCCAAGCCGGGTGCGATTTGTATGGGCTTTTGCGCGCGGCTTCTCTTCATAGCTGAGCCGGTCAATTCTACCGCGACTGCAAGCGATGGGCAAAAAGGTTCGCATCTGTTTCCACGACCGCTGCTTCGACGGCACCTCCTCGGCGGCGGTCTTCACCCGCTTCTATCGCGAGCGCATCGACCCGCAGGCGGAGTTCCACTACAGCGGGCTGGTGCACCAGCCGGCGGGCACGGTGATCGACCCGAAGGTGTTCGACGGGGAGGAGAACGTGATCGTCGACTTCAAGTACTCGCCCTCGCCCCGGCTCACCTGGTGGTTCGACCATCACCAGAGCGCTTTCCTCAGCCCCCAGGACGCCGAGCACTTCCGGGGGGACCGGAGCGGCCGCAAGTTCTACGACCCTCGGTACAAGTCCTGCACGAAATTCCTTTCCCACGTCGCCCGCGACCAGTTCGGGTTCAATCCGGAGCCTCTGAGGGAGTTGATCCAGTGGGCCGACATCATCGATGGGGCGCAGTACGAAAGCCCGCAGGCCGCGGTGAAGATGAACGTGCCCGCCACCCAGCTGGCGCTGGTGATCGAAGCCTCGCGGGACGACCAGCTCACCACCCGGCTGATTCCCGACCTGGCCAGCCGGTCCCTGGCCGAAGTGGTGCAGCGGCCTGACGTGGCCGAGCACTTCCAGGAGCTCTACCGCCGGCACCAGAGCTCGATGGAGGTTCTGCGGGGGCGGATCGAATACGACCGCGGTGTGGTCTACTTCGACATCGCCGACCACCTCCTGGAGGGCTACAACAAGTTCATTCCCTACTACCTCTATCCCGACTGCGTCTAT
>JALLOH010000022.1 GCA_027717655.1 Acidobacteriia bacterium AH_259_A11_L15 | reverse complement strand
CGATAGACCACGGTCGCCCGCGCCTCTCGGATGGGGGAATCCGGCGCCAGGCGAAAGCGCAGCGCCAGCTCGCTTCCCTTCTCGGGTGGGTCCTCAGTTTCGACGAACACACCCCCGATGCTGATATCCCGGGAGTAGCCCACCAGGATCTGGCCCCCGCTGGAGGTGCGGATTTGGGTGACCAGCAAGGCGCGCTTGGCCGTGCGCCGGTCATCTCCGGTCGGGTAGCTCGGCTTCGGTGAGACGGGTTGCTCCCCCATAATTCGCCCTGCCTGCCAGGCGGAGCGGAATCATACCGGAATCCCTCCCCCGCTGGCAATCACCGTCCGGCCGAGAAAGAAACGGGCCGGGGATTTCCGGGGGAGGGCGAACCCGGTCCCCGGCCCGTTCTCACCCACCTCTATCGCCTGTGGGTAAGAAGGAACCCATTAGGTCAAAGACTCCAACTCGTCCGGCCGAAACTCGATCTGGTCGAACTCAACGGCCAGGCCCATCCGCCCGCCGCGGTGGCGGTCCACGCGGACCACGCGGCCGCACCCGCGCAGGTCCACGGCGCTGCTGTCAGCCCCCGCCGGGACGCGCACGCTTAGTGCTACCCGCGAGCCCTCCTTGAGTGAGGCCTCCTCTGCGTCCAAGTAGAGGCCGGCGGAGCTGATATCAACCGTCCTTCCTTTCCCTTCCGCCAGCGGCTCACTCAGCCGGGGGCGCACTTCCACCTGAAACTGCAACGGATAGCGTTGCTGGCTGCGGCGTTCCGCCACCGCCGCCCTGCCGGTCTGCGGTTTCCCTCCCATAGCGGGCAGAGTCTAGGACGACGCCGCCGCTCTCACAATAGAGCGGAGGTCACAATCGGAGGGGTACAAAAGTACCAGCGATAAGTCGGGCCGAATCAGGGGGGTTCGGACAACCTGTGGTGCAAGGCGTAGAGGGCCAGCTCCAGCCGGTCAGAAACGCCCAGTTTGTCGAAGATATTGTGCAGGTGGTTCTTCACCGTCTGCTCGCTGATGTGGAGCTTGTCGGCGATCTCCTTGTTCCGGAAGCCCTGGGTGACCGAGGCCACGATCTCGCGTTCCCGAGGGGTCAACAACGAGCGTTCCCCCGCCGCCGGGGCCAGGGGCGGAGCCGTGATGGCCTTCATCACGTCGGCGGCTACGCGTTGGTCGATCCACATCTCCCCGGCGTGAACCTTGCGAATGCCGTCCAGGAGGCGCTCGGTGGCCGCCTGCTTCAAGACCACGCCCCGGGCGCCCCGGCGCACCGCCTCCACGTAATCCCGCTCGTCCTCGGAGGCAGTCAGCGCGATGGCGCGCACCCCGCTCTTCGACTCCTTCAGCGACCCCAGCACCGCCAGCCCGTCCTGGTCGGGCATCTTCAAATCCAGCAGCACCACGTCGGCTTCCAGCTTCCCCAGCCAGCGCAGGCATTCCGACCCGGTGCGCGCCTGGCCCACCACGGCGATGTCCCCCTCGGCCTCCAGCAGTTTGCACAACCCCTCGCGGAACATGGTGTGGTCGTCCACCACCAGCACGCGAATCTTTTTCTTGGCCGAGGGCTTGCTCATCACGCTCCTAGCTCAACGGGATATCCACGCGCAGGGTGGCCCCGCTGCCCGGAGTGGAATCCACGGTCAGCGTGCCCCCCAGGGCGCGGGTGCGCTCGCTGATCGAAACCGGGCCCAACCCCTGCTCGTCCAGAGCTCGCTGCGAATAGGTTCCAGAGAAAGGGAACCCGCGGCCATCGTCGTCCACCAGCAAGCGCAAGTAGGAATCGTCCCCGCGCAGCTTCACCAGCACGTGCTGGGCGGCCGCGTGCTTGCGCACATTGTGCAGCGCCTCCCGCAAGATCTGGAAGATTTCCCGGCAGACCCCCTCCGGGAGCGCCGGCCCGCTCAGCTCCGTCCACACCTCGACCTCAATGCCCGTCTCCTGCTGGAACTGGGCGCTATGCGCCAGCATCCAGCGGCCCAGCTCGTCGGGAGGCACGCGCACCGGCTTCAGGGTGCGCAAGAAGCGGCGCAGGCCCTCCTGTTCCTGCTTCACGGCGGTCTGCAAGCCGCCCAATTCTTCCGCGGTGCGCGCCGGGTCCTGGGACGCCAAGCGCCGGTAGACATTCAGTTGCATCTCCACGCTGGCCAGGGTTTGCGCCACGCCGTCGTGCAGTTCGCGCACGATGCGCTCGCGCTCCTGCTCCACCGCCCGCGTAATCAAGCTGCGAATGGTGAGCAGATTCGCCAGCACCGGCGCCAGCCGGCCCAGCAGTTCTTCCAGGTCCTCGAACTGAGCCGGCGTGAACCCGCCGCTCGCACTGTCCAGCAGGAACAAGCGCCCGCCGGCAGCCACCGGAACACTGAGCAGCGAGCCGGGAGCAAATTCCTGCAGAAACCGATCCGGGAGGCGGGGCGTCTCCCGGCTCTCCCCCGAGGACCGGTGCGCCTGCCAGGCTCCACGGCCCCGGTCGAGTCCGTTGACCAGGAAAGCCACCCGGGCGTCGTCGAGCAGGAACTCGCGGAAGTCGCGGGGCGGCCGGTCGGATTCTTCCAACTCCTCCCCTTCCCGGGGGTCGTACCTCCACAACAGGATCCGGTCGGTCTCCGGATTCCGAAACGCCAGCAGCGCCCGGCGCGCCCGGAACCGCCGGCAGACTTCCTCCAGCCAGCGGTTCCACAGAGCCGGCCAGTCGGTGTCCAGCCGCAACAACGCGACAAAATGGTTGGCGACGGCGGCGCGTTCAATGTGCATCCGCTCCCGCCGGGCCACCGTGCCCAGCAAAGCGCCCGCCGCCAGCATCCCCGCCATGGCCAGCCAGTTCTCCCGGCGCAACACCGGCAGCAGGCCGGTCTCCAACCCCGAGAGGGATGGCTGCCAAGAGACCAGCAGGTATGCCAGACTCACCAGCAGGCTGAAGCCGGCCGCCGCCGGCCAACCTCGCCACAAGCCGATTGCCAGGCTGAAATAGACAAATAGGAGCAGGAAGGCCGCCGGCAGCTCGGGCGCAAACAGCAGCACCACCGCCAGCACCGCCAGGTCGCCCACCCCGGCAGCCACCCGCCAGCTCCGCCGCAACAATTCCCGGCGATAGAGCAACACGACGACCGCGTACAGGAAGTAGACGCCGAAGACAAAGGCGGCCAGCCAGTAGAGCGGCGCCCTCGGGGGCGGCGCCAGCAGGAAAGCCAGCCCCAGCGCGGCCGCCAGTACCAACCGTGCCAGGGCCTTGAGGCGCTCAAGAGCCAGGACCGTGGAGTTCATGGCGGGTGAACCTTCGCTTCCTCGCCATTCTACTAGCAGAACGGAGAAAAGAGGCGAAAATTCCCGCGCTTGCGGAGCCCGCCTCTGTTACACTCAGGCTGACTCCTGCGCCTGAGCTGGTCCCATGAGAAAACTCCCGCTCATCTGGCTCAACCGGCTGAACGACATGGTCAAGACGGTGCGCCGGCGGCAGGGCTGGGAGGACGTCCACGCCGTGGTGCAAGCGCCCTTGCGGCCCGACCACCCGCCCATCCTCCGGGTGGAAAAGTCGGGGACGCTGATCACCGAGCCCATCGACCTCCGCCTAATCGAGCAGGCCATGCGCACCGGGCAGGAGGGCCCGCTGCTGGCGGAAATCAAACAGGCCTTCTTCCGGGTGCAGAAGGCGGCGCGGCGGCGGGAGAAAACTGTTCATCCCGCCGGCCCGCCCCGCAAGAAGTTTTTCTAGCTCCGGGCGGGCAGGGTTGCTTCTCCGCTCGGGCCTCCACTACCATTCCCCCCAGCCGGAATGACCACCGCCCGCAAACCTCCGCCCCCGCTCTTCGGCCGCCCGCGCGCGGAAGTGGAAGCCGAGCTGGGCGAGCGCGAACCGGTTCGCTGCCCGCTCTGCCACCTGGAGCCGAAACGCTTCGCCACCGACCCGCAAGGCTTCCACCTGGCCCGCTGCCCGGGCTGCGGGCTGGAGTTCCAGAGCCCGCGGCCGCCCTTCGAGCGCCTGGCGGAAATCGTCTACGCGCGGGAGTACGGCGACCTGGCCGACACGGCGGCCGAGGTAACCCCGGAGAAGCGCGCTCGCTATCAGCGCCAACTGGACCGGATCGAGCGGTTCCTGGGGCGGCGCGGCTCGCTGCTCGAGGTCGGCTGCGGCGCCGGCGCTTTTCTGCGGGTCGCGGCCGAGCGCGGCTGGGCCATCGCCGGCACGGACATCCAGTTGAGCGAAGGCGCCCGGCAGAGCGGGGCGCGCCTGTGGGCGGGCCGGTTGAAAGAAATCAACTTCGGGGGCCAACGCTTCAGCACCGTTCGCTTCCACCATGCGCTCGAGCACACCGAGAACCCGCTGGCGGAGCTGGAGCGAGCGCGGGAGCTGCTTGAACCCGGCGGCCTGCTCTATGTCAGCGTGCCCAACCTGGCCGGCCTGAGCCCGCGCCTGAAGAGCTGGCAGAGCCGCTGGCGCCTGAAGCCGCGACCCTGGCGGCACTACGCCGCCCTGCACCACCTCTGGTATTTCACCCCGGAGAGCTTGAACAAACTGCTGGAGCGCGCCGGCTTCCGCCTGCGGCACTGGGAGACTCCGCACGTGCCCAAGCCTGGGGAGGCGGCCTGGCTCACCCTGCTCTATCGCCGGCTGCTCGAGAAACCCCGCTGGGGCAGCATCCTCGACGTCTACGCCCAGCCGCGCTAGTCGGGACGCTCAGCGCTTCCGGGGCCGCTCCACCTGCTCGCTGAGCAAGCGCGTGGCTTCTTCCAGCCGCTGCCGCTTTTTCCAGAAGCCCGCCCAGGGGTCGCCGTGCTGGCGGAGGTACGCCTTGAGAGAAGCCATCGAATGCCATAAGAACGCGTTACGCCTAGAGTGTTTCTCCTTTTATCGTCTATCCTTCAGGAGCATAATGAGAGGGCAAGCTATCATCCGGAGGCGTCATCGTCTATGAAGCTTCAACCCGCAGAGATTCTGACTCGGCGATGCGCTCAATGCTAACTCGCGCTACCCGCCGTAAGCCCGCGGGCAAACGCTTGCGGCGGTAGTCCCCGAGTCACGATGGAGCGGTTCACCCGCCGAGAAGTCCTCCGCATCCTCAATCTCACCGAGAAGCAACTGGCTTACTGGGAGCGCCTGCGGCTGGTGCGGCCACGGGCGCGCTGGGGGGAGAAGTTCTACGGCTTCGGCGAGCTCATCACCCTGCGCACCATCAAGCAGTTGACCGACCAGCGCGTGCCCGCCCGGCGCCTGCGGCGGGCGGTGGAAGCCCTGCGGCAGCAACTGGCCGAGGTCTCGGCCCCGCTCAGCGAGCTGCGCGTGCTTTGGAACGGGCGGCAGATCGCCGTGGAGTGGGAGGGCCGGCAGCTGGAACCGCTGACCGGGCAGCTTCTGCTGAACTTCGACGCCCGGGAACTGGAACAGAAAATCCGGGTGATGCCCGAGCGCACGGCGGAGGAGTGGTTCGCGCTGGCCTTGGAGCACGAAGCCGACCCGGCCACCACCCTGCAGGCCATCGAGGCCTACCAGCGGGCCCTGGAAAAGAAGCCGACCTGGTTCGAGCTCCACATCAACCTGGGCACGCTGTTCTATGAGCGCGGAAAGCGGGACGAAGCTACCCGGTGCTATCGGCAGGCAGTCGAGCTGAACCCGGCCAGCCCGCTGGCCCAGTTCAACCTGGGCAGCCTGCTGGACGAGTTGGGCCAGTACGCGGCCGCGCGGGAGCACCTCCGGCGGGCGGTTCAGCTCAAGCCGGATTACCCCGACGCCCACTACAACCTGGGGCTGGTCTACGAGAAGCTGGGCGCGCACGCCGAGGCCCGCCGGCAGTGGCGCCGCTACCTGGAACTCGACTCCGACAGTCCCTGGGCCGACTACGCCCGGCGGCGCCTGGCGGGCTTCGGCCGGCCCGAGTCCTCCTGACCTACACGACAAGCCCACCGGCGAGACGCCGGTGCCACCGATGAGAGGGCAAAGGGAAAATTCCACCTAAAGAATTTTCTCCGGCCTCTTCGCGCGCGGCGCAAGAACCGTTGCCTCCGCCGGGGTCTCGTTCGGTTTCGCTTCCTCGAAGCCGCGACGGCGGGCCTTCCCCCAACCATGCTCGCGGCGGACGAAGTCGAGGATGCCCAGCAGGCGCGAGAGGTTGACGAGCTGGCGATAGGGGAAATGCTCCAGCAACGCGAACCCGAACAGGATGGCGAGTTCCCGGGTGCGGCGGTAGCGGTGGTAGCCGAGCTCCTCCAGCAAGACCGCGGCAACCGATAAGAAGGTGCCGTAGAGATAGGCCAGGAGGAAGAGATTAAGGAAATACTGGCGGTCGAGCACTCCCAGGAAAGCGCTGACGACGACGGCGACCAGTCCGACCGTTTCCACCAGAGGGCCATAGAATTCGTAGATCAACTGGTAGGGAAAGGCCAGCCAACCCAAACGGCCGTAGCGGGGACGGAGAAGCATGCCGCGGCTGTACCACAGGGCCTCGCCCAGGCCGCGCTGCCAGCGGCGTCGCTGCCGGGCCAGCCCGGCCAGGTTGGAAGGAATCTCCGTCCAGCAAATGGGATCGGGCACGAAGGTGACGCTGTAGGGTTCGCGGCGGTCGCGCAGGCGCCGATGCAGGCGCACCAACAGGTCCATGTCCTCGCCCACCGTGTCGGTGCGGAAGCCGCCGACCTCAATGGCTACCTCGCGGCGGAAGACGCCGAAAGCGCCGGAGATGATCATCAACCCCTTCAGGGCGCTCCACCCCACCCGCCCCCAGAGGAACGCCCGCAGGTATTCGATTGACTGCAAGATTTCCAAGGGATGGGAGGGCAGGCGCACCTCCTCCACCTGGCCGGCGCGGAACCGGCAGCCGTTGGCCGGGCGCACCACGCCCCCACTGGCGACCACGCCGCGGTCGTTGAAGACCGGCAGCATCACGCGCAAGAGCCCGTCCCGGTTCAGCACCGCGTCGGCGTCCACCGTGCAAAAGTAGGCGGAGTGGCAGAGGTTCAGCCCGGTGTTCAAGGCGTCGCTTTTGCCGCCCTGCTGCTTGTCGCAGACCAGCAGCCGGTGATGCTCGGGGCTGACGTAGACGTCACGCACCGGCGCGGTGGGGATTTGCGGCTGGTAGAAGAAGTCCAGGCGCACCAGCCCGAAAGCCTGTTTCAAGCGCGCCAGGGTATCGTCGTTGCTGCCGTCGTTGATGACAATCACCTCAAAGCGGGGGTAGTCGAGGGCCAGCAAGGACTGCACCGAGGCCACGATTCCCAGGGCCTCGTTGTGGGCGGGGACCAGAACCGCCACCGAAGGGGCGAGCGGCGAGGCCGCCAGCCGCCGCAAGGGCAAGGTGCGGACCCAGACCTGGTGGCGCAGGCTGCTGAGCAAGGCGGCGATGAACAGGAGCAGATAGACAAGACAGAGGACGCCATAGTAGAAGAGCAGCAGCCGGTCGACCCATAGCAGCCAGGGCATAGTCAGGAGCAGGCGCGCAGCGCCATTTTTTCTCGCACTTGAAGCAATTTCCGGTGGTTGCGGGAGCCGGGCGGGGTCTGCTGGATCATTTCCTCCAGCGCGGCTCGTACCCGCTCGTCCCCCCAGCGCGCCAGGAAGTCGGCCACGCCTTCGACGACGGCCGGGTTCGGGTGCGCCAGGGTGTCGAGCACGGTCTTGTGCGCGCCGACCTGCAGCGCCGCCCGCAGCCATTGTTCGGCCAACTGTCGCACCGGCTGCGACGGGCTGCCGAGTTGCTGCGAGAGAACCCAGAAGAGCCCGGTGCGCCCCAGTTCCCCCAGCAGCACACCCCAGCCTTGCGAGGTGAGCCGCGCTCGGGCGACGTGAATCAATTCATCCAACGGCAAGGGCTGGCGGGCCAGGGTTTCCGCGGCCGCCTGGCGCACGTCGGGGTGGTCGCTGTCGAGCCCTTGCAGCAGTGCGTTGACCGTCTCCCAGCCCTCCACTTCCCCCAGCGCCCGGTAGGCGCGCACGCGGACGAACCAGACCGGGTCACTGGCCAAACGAAGGAGAAGAGGAACCCGTTCGGGCGAGGGCAAGCGGCCCCAGGCGCGGGCGACCTCGGCGCGCGTCTGGGGCTCCGCGGCGGTGGCCAATCGCTCCAAGGCCGGCCGCAGGTCCGGGGTAGCCACCTCGGCCACCACCCGCATCAAGAGGGCTTGCCTTTTGCCCCAGAGAGAAGACAGGTGGGGTAGGAGGACCTCGGGGTGGTTCCCGCAGCAGCTCATCAAGGCCCGCTGCAGAGAGGGGATGGAAATGCAAATGCCTTCACGCCGGTGCAGAAGCGCCAGCAGGGGTTCGGCGGCCCCAGGGGTGGCAATCAACCCCAGCGCCCGCACCGCCGCCAGGCGAACGTCGGCACTGGGGTCATCCAACAAGCGGGCCAGCAACGGAACCGTACGCGGCTGGCGGAGCCGACCCAGCAGCAGGACGGCGCGGGCGCGCTGCAGGCCGGTGCGGCGGGCGATGAGTTCGGCCTGGTGGTCCACCAGGTTCCAACGCTCGGCCAACTCGCGGAAGAAGGCCGGGCCGCGGCAGGGCTCTCCCTCGGGCCCGCAGGGCAGGACCACTTCCGCCCCCGCCATTTCACACGATCCGCTGCGGGCGCATTCGCGTCCTTCTTGCTCGATCCTTTCGGCCAAGGCTTCCAGCAACATCCAGCGGCGGTGGGAATGCTGGAACCACTCCCGGGGCGGACTCCCGCGGGCAATCCAGCCGGAGAGCTTCTCTTTCAACTCAGCCCCCCAGCATTCTCGGCGGCCTTGTTGCCGGCGGCGCAGACCGCGCTGCACTGCAATCGTGCTCACCAGCACCACAATGCCGGTGGCCAGCACCCAGCAGACCCACAATATCAGGCGGAGGAGATCCACACGCACCCCGCCTTACTTGAGCAACCCCCTTGCCAGCAGCTTTGCCGTAACATTTTGAAAGAAAAGGGCCTGTGGGGAGGGGGCGCGGCCCACCGTTTGGGGAGCTTCCCGAAACGGGAAGGGGCGGCCTACTTTGTGCTCCCAGGGCCGCGGATTGACATTGGCGGCGAGGCTGAGAAATAATGGAGCGGCAAGCGGTCGGTGGTGAGCGTAGCTCAGCGGTAGAGCATCGGACTGTGGCTCCGAGGGTCGTGGGTTCGAACCCCATCGCTCACCCCACCATCCCGCAGAGCGGGATAAGCCAGAGCGTTGCAGCCGGGAGAAGAAAAAGTAGCTAGTGGTGGGTTCCCTTCGACTTCGCTCAGGGTGAAGGCTGCGCCTTCACCCTTCGGCTGTGCTCAGGACAGGCGAATCCCATCGCTCACCCCATGATTTTTCCGAATGAAAAATCACCCTGAGCGAGCGCAGCGAGTCGAAGGGTTACGCACGACCCTTTCTCCAGAATCTGCAGGGACTGGCGCATGAAACCAGGGAGTTGGTGCGTGCAATAATCGCGTCAATGGCTGGCGCTGGCCCGGCCCAAAAAGCAAGAGCGAATCTAGGCGCAGACCCACAGGAGCGGAGCATTGGCTCGTCGCCAGAGTCCAAAAAGGAAGAAATACAATGAATTCGCTTCAAGAGAAACCAATAGCTAACCACGCTGCAGTGAAACCAGAAGGCGGGAGGAAATGGTGGCGTGGATACTTCGAAGCCAAGGGCGACGATGTAGCAAGGAGATTTTCCGAAGCTGGGGCTATTTATTGGAAACCGGCACAAGCAATGCCGCTCGATTTGTTTTCCTACCTCCGCGAAGCCTCGCTTTGCTTCAGCGTATCACGGTTCCTTGCCGCCATCTCCATGTCCAGTGCGCTAGTAGAAATCATCATCAGTAGAGATTCCAGAATGGCAGGTCGCCCAAACGTTCATCGAATATACGGTTGGGCAACTCTAAACAACAGGAACTTGCGGGAAGCAATGGAAGCTGGCCTGCCAGTAGATGTTCTATGTGAGGATGGAGAAAATCTGGGAGAGGGGCAGCCCCCAATTCGATTTGTTCGTCTTCGGCATAGGCTTGCGCATGGAGATCTTCGTGACTTTCCCGAAGCTCTAGCGGATTACAGTCCCCCATATGAGGAAGAGGCCTCAGGGCAGCTCAACAAAGCAATGAGATTTCTTGTCGCTTGGTTCAACTCAACGCCGGATATCCAAGGGCCAGTAAGCAGTAAGTAGTCATAGACCAATCTCTCTCGCCCAGTCCGTATGCTCCTTCTTGAACTGGTCAACCGTTCTGAGCACCTCGGTAATCAGATTTTGAACAACCGGATTCAATAGTTGCTCCATTGAAAGTACGTGGGGGTGAAACCTGTTTCTCAAGATGTTCGTACGACCTAGATGTAATTCTATGCGCTCTCGCAGGTTGCGGTCTGGAATAACAAGGCGGAGTGCGTGAACAGATTTCGTCGGAGTCTGGTTAACGACTGTCCGATAAAGCCTTCTGAGAGCCTGAGCTGCTTTGTCAAATTCCGTTGACCAATGCGCATAACTTTCGTCTTTGTGCAGGAGCGCATTGACCTGCTTTTCCAGAAGCTGGGTCTGTTGCTTGACGTAGCGTAGACTAGCAACACCGCAAATTCCGCCAAGTAACCCTACAACTCCGCCGAGAATCGCTATTATGATATGCGGTTCCACAGCGCGAAGATTTTATCACCATGGGCAGCGTTTCCCCACACGCTGGCCGCAAGCCCCCCGTCCAACTCGGGCGCCTCCAGCGGAAGATTGCCACCGCTGAGGCCGAGCTTGCCGCAGCTGGCGCCGTAGTCTACTTTGGTTTGTGAGTCCAAACTGAGTCCAGAATTCGGGTAGAATACCCCCGTCCGGTGGCGTGTCCGCGGTTCCTGCAACAAAAAACCGGCGCCTTCGTATAACCAAGAGGCGATGATCGAAGCCCAAGAGCTGACCAAAGTCTTCCGCGACCGCAAGCGGGGGGAGATTCGCGCCGTCGATAAAGTGAGTTTCCGCTGCCAGCCGGGGGAGATTTACGGCCTGCTGGGGGCGAACGGCGCCGGCAAGACTACTACCCTGCGGATGCTGGCCACCATCCTCCAACCCACCGACGGCACCGCTCGCGTCGCGGGGTTTGACATCAACCGGGAGCCGGAGAAGGTCCGGGCGAACGTGGGCTTTCTCTCCACCGCCACCGCCCTCTACGGCCGGCTGACGGCGAAGGAGACGGTGGAGTACTTCGGGCGGCTGAACGGGCTGAACGGGGGGGCGCTGAAGAAGCGGATCCAAGAACTGTTCGCCCTGCTGGAGATCGGGGAGTTCGCCGACCGGCGCTGCGACAAGCTCTCCACCGGGATGAAGCAGAAGGTCTCCATCGCCCGCACGCTGGTGCACGATCCCCCGGTGATGGTCTTCGACGAGCCCACCGTGGGGTTGGACGTGATGACCGCCCGCACCATCGTGGGCTTCATCCGCGACTGCCGCACCCGCGGCAAGACGGTCATCTTCTCCACCCACGTGATGAGCGAAGCCGAAAAGCTCTGCGACACCATCGGCATCATCCACGACGGGAGGATCCTGACCGAAGGCGCGCTGGCTGAACTGCGCAGCCGCCACGGACTGCAGGACCTCGAGGACATTTTTGTGAAGACCGTGGAAGCTCAGGCATGAACAGCAGATCCCTCGCTCCGCTCCCTTCGGCCTGGCTCCCCTCGACAAGCTCGGGGTCTCCGCTGCGCTCCGACAGGGCAAGCGGGATGACACCAAAGGTCGTGGAGGGGCGGCCATGAACCTGCGTCACGTCACCACCGTCTACCGCAAGGAGATGCTGGATACTTTGCGTGACCGCCGGACTTTGGTGTCCATGATCGTGGTGCCGCTGCTGCTGATGCCGGTGCTGATCTTCGGCATGGCGGCCCTCTCCATCAAGCTCATCCAACGGGCCCGGCGCGAAGGGGCGGCCATCATGCTGCTGGGCGCCGAGCACGCGCCCCGGCTGGCCGCGAGGATCCGGGGAGCCGAGGGGTTCCAGGTGGTGCCGCCGGCCGAGGACTATGCCCGCCGCATCGAGGACAAGAAGCTGCGGGCGGCCATCGAGTTCCCGCCCGAGTTTGAAGAGCGGCTGGCGGCGGGCGAGGAGGTTGCCGATCTGACCGTGAAGATTTACCACTATCAGGGCGAGATCCGCTCCACCTTTGCGGTGCGCAACCTGCAAAAGCTGCTCGGGGACTACCGCGACCAGGTCATTGAGCAGCGCCTGGCGGCGCGCAACCTCTCCCCCGACATCTTGGAACCGTTCCGAACCGAGGAGGAGAACGTGGCCTCGCCGGAAAAAGTCAGCGGGGCCCTGCTGGGGGGGCTGATCCCCTACATAATCATCCTGCTCTCGCTCACCGGGGCGATGTATCCGGCGATTGACCTGACCGCCGGGGAGAAGGAGCGCGGCACCATCGAGACCATCCTGGCCAGCCCCGTCTCCCGCACCGCGCTGGCGACGGGGAAATTCCTGGCGGTGTTCACGGCCTCGGTCGCCACCGCTTTGCTCTCGCTTCTCTCCCTGGCAGCCACTTTCACCTTCGCGCCCCAACTGCGAGAGATGGGGGGTGAGCGCGGGCGGCAACTATTCAACATCGCGCTGAGCGCCAAAGGAGTGGCGGCGGTGCTGGGGATGATCCTGCCGCTGGCGGTGATGTTCTCGGCGGCGCTGCTGGCCATCGCGCTGCTGGCCAAGAGCTACAAAGAGGCTCAGAGCTACATTTCGCCGCTGATGATCGTGGTGATCCTGCCGGCGGTGGCGTCCATCCTGCCCGGCATCGAGCTGGACGCCAAGCTGGCGCTGATACCGATTCTCAACGTCAGCCTAGTCAGCAAAGAAATCCTCACCGGGACCTACCACTGGAACTACATCGTGCTTATTTTCCTCTCTTCGTGCCTCTACGCCGCCGCCGCCCTGGGCATCGCCGCGGCCGCCTTCAAGCGCGAATCCGTCCTCTTCCGCACCTGAGCGTGCCCGGGCAACCCTAGCCCAAGCGGGAGCAGGCTCCGCTTTGACTTGGGCTCTATCCCGGGAGTATCCTTTTCGTCGCTCCACCACCTAGGGAGGAAGACTCGCCTTCGGGAGGTTGCCATGCGACGGGTTTGTTTTCTTCTGCTCGTAGCTTTGCTGGCCGGCGCCCTGAGCTTGCAGGCCGACACCATCACCCTGAAGAACGGCCGGGTGATTAGAGGCCAAGTCATTCGCTTCAGCAACGGCGAATTCGTTGTTGAAGTGCCCAGCAGCGACGCGCACGAAGGACACGTGGATCGAGTGATCATCCTGGTCAGCTCCGTCGAAAGCATCGAGTTCGACGCCGCCGGCACGGTCGCCACTACCGCCGGGCCCTCGGAAGAGCTGGTGGTCCTGGACAGCAGCCAGGAAGTGGTGGCCACCGGCATCGAACTCCGCCGGGGCGACAAGGTCCGGGTGCGCGCCAGCGGGGAGATGCAGTTTTCCGACGGGCGGCTAAGCGGGCCGAAGGGGCTCGACACCCGCGCCAACTGGCCCTTCCCGGGGGAACGCTACGGCGTGCTGGTGGCGATGGTGGGCGACCCCAACAGCAGCGTCTATCACGTGGTCGGGGAAGAGGCCGAATTCGAGGCCCAGGAGGATGGGGAGCTGTTGCTGCAAATCAATGCCCCGTCCCTCGATGGCGCCCGCGGCGCTTACACGGCCCGCGTACGCCTGCCGAAAGCAGCCACCACCGTTACTACTCCCAGAGAAACCTTCCCGCGCACCTCGTCCCGGGTCGTCCGGCACGAGTTCGAGGTCCCGGCCGACCAGGAGTGGATCGACACCGGGATCAACGTGCGCGCCGGCGACCGCCTGCGCATCAGCGCCGAGGGCACCATTCACTACACCTCGTCGAAGACCTGCGGGCCCAACGGGGGCAAGCGGGAAGTGCGAGACATGTTTCGCGCCCTGCCGGTGAACGACGTGGGCCGCGGGGCGCTGATCGGGAAGCTGGGCGAAGGCGGCAGGGTGCAGGCCTTCTTGATCGGGGAGCGGGGCGAGTTCACCACCGAGCGCGACGGGCGGCTCTTCCTGGGCATCAACGACGACAAGTACGACACCAACAGCGGCAGCTTCAAGGTCACGGTGGAAATCATTCCCCCGCGGTGAGGTTTCGTGCGACCCGCGAGCTCGTGCAATGAGCACCGTGCAACGGGGCGAGTGAGATAGGACCGTGAAGCGCTGCCCGCAGTGCCAGCAGGAATATCCCCCCAACGTCAAGTTCTGCCCGCGCGACGGGACGGCGGTAGAAGAGATTGGCGGCGAGGCCGACCCGCTCGTCGGCCGCCTCCTTGGCGGCCGCTACCGGGTCGAAAAACGGGTGGGCTCGGGCGGCTTCGGCACCGTCTATCGCGTCCGCGACCACCGCTTCCACGACGTCCCCAAAGCCCTGAAGATCATCCACCGCCGCCATGCTCAAGACCGCATCGCTATGGACCGCTTCCAGCAGGAGGCCCAGCTCCTCTTCGACCTCGGCAAGCGCTCCACCGCCATCGTGCAGTTCTACGACTTCGAGGAAGACCCCCAGGAGGGCCTGTTCTACTTCGCGATGGAGTGGGTCGAGGGCAAGTCCCTCACCCAGGTGCTCATCCAGGAGGAAAAACTCCCCCTCGCTCGCGCCCTCCCCATCGTCCGCCAGCTCTGCCAGGCCCTCCAGGTGGCCCACCGCCGCGGCGTCATCCACCGCGACCTCAAGCCGGACAACTTGATGCTGGTCGAAGAGGACGGCCAGGAGGAAATCAAAGTCCTCGACTTCGGCATCGCCAAGGCCCTCGCCGGCCACTGGGGCGAAAGGAAGTTTACCGAGACCTTCCTCGGCATGCCCGGCACCGGCGGCTACGCCGCCCCCGAGCAGGTCGAAGCCCGCCCCCAGGACATCGGCCCTCCCACCGACCTCTTCGCCGTGGGCGTCATCCTCTACAATCTCCTCACGGGGCGCGACCCCTGGCTGGGCCGGCGCATCGCCGACCTGGGCCAATTCACCCGAGCGGACGAGCTCCGCCTGCTCAACCGCGTCCTCGACGCCCCCGCCATTCCCCCGCGGCAGTGGAACCCCGAGCTGCCCCCCGGGCTCGAGCGCCTCCTCCTCAAGCTGCTCCAGAAAAGACCCCAAGACCGCTTCCAATCCACCGCCGAGCTCGACCAGGCGCTGCAGCAAGTCGGCCAGCCCGCCCTCCAACCGCCTCTCCCGCCGGTCGAGGCCAAACGCGTTGCCGCTCCGCCGCGCCCCCGGCTCCAGCCCCCTCCCCCGGCGGTGGCTCAGCCCTCGACCGAACCGGTCCTGCGAGGAGCCCGCAACGCGGTAATCAGCGTCCTCCTCGTCGCCGCTTTGGCGGCTGCCGGGGTGTTGGCGTGGCGGTTGCTCACCGCAGGCCGCCCGACTAAACCGCAAGCGGTTCGCCTCGAACCTGCCCAGCCCACCGAAGAACCGCCAGAACCCCGCAGCGAACCTCCCACCGAGCGCCCTCCGGAAACAACCACCCCTGAGACCCCACCGCCACGCCAGCCGCCAACGAAGCCCTCTGAAGAAGTGGAAACACAGCCGCCGGAAAGGTCCGAAGAAACAGCTCCCCCAACCCGACCGCCAATTCGTGTCGTTCCTAACTTCGACCTCACGCGGACTCTCACGGACCACACCGATACGGTCTATGCGGTGGTCTTCAGCCCCGACGGGCGCTGGCTGGCCTCGGGCAGCGGGGACAATAGCGTCAAGCTCTGGGACGTGGCCACGGGACGTCAGGTGCGCGTCTTGCTAGGCCACGTCGCCTTCGTGGGTGGCGTGGCCTTCAGTCCCGATGGGCGCTGGCTGGCCTCGGCGGGTGGCTTCAAAGACCATACAGTCAAGCTCTGGGAAGTGGCTACCGGGCGGGAAGTCCGCACCCTGCGCGGCCACACCGACACGGTCTGGACCGTGGCCTTCAGCCCCGACGGCCGCTGGCTGGCCTCGGCGGGCAACGACGGCACGATCATGCTGTGGGAGGTGGCCACGGGACGAGAACTGCATACCCTACAGGGCCACACCCAACCGATCATGTCCGTGGTCTTCAGCCCCGACGGCCGCTGGTTGGTCTCGGGCAGCTATGACGATACGATCAAGCTCTGGGACGTTGCCACGGGAACGGAGGTTCGCACTGTGGGACGTCACCCTGGAAGCACCTGGGAGGTGGCCTTCAGCCCCGACGGCCGTTGGCTGGCTTCGGGAGGCCGGGACAAGAGAATCAAGCTTTGGGAGGTAGGCACTTGGCGGGAAGTGCGCGTCCTGCGCGGCCACGTCGATGAAGTGAAGACCGTGGCCTTCAGCCCCGATGGGCGCTGGCTGGCCTCGGGCAGCGGCGACAAAACCGTCAAGCTCTGGGAGGTGGCCACCGGGCGGGAAGTTCGCACCCTGACCGGCCACACCGACTGGGTCCAGGCCGTGGCCTTCAGCCCCGACGGGCGCTGGTTGGCCTCGGGCAGCGGCGACAAAACCGTCAAGCTCTGGCGGCGGGAGGAGTAGTAGGGCGGTGAGAAGACTTTGGTTGAACTTCCATTGGTGAGCGCAAGAGCAGAGGGAGACAGGAGATGACAAAAGTCCGGTTATCGGGTCAGGCGTTCACGCAGGCTTTGCTGGTCGGCGGAGTGGTGTCAGTGCTGGCAGCAGTAGCGGTGCTGGCCAGCCCACAGGCGCCCGAATTCGTGCTGGGGCGCACCCTGCGCGGCCACACCAGCACGGTCGAGGCCGTGGCCTTCAGTCCCGACGGGCGCTGGCTGGCCTCGGGCAGCATGGACAGAACAATCAAGCTCTGGGAGGTGGCCAGCGGGCGCGAAGTGCGCACCCTGCGCAGCCACGACTGGGTCAATGCCGTGGCCTTCAGCCCCGACGGGCGCTGGCTGGCCTCGGGCAGCATGGACAGAACAATCAAGCTCTGGGAGGTGGCCACCGGACGGGAAGTGCGCACCCTGACCGGCCACACCCTCGCGGTATTGGCCGTGGCCTTCAGCCCCGATGGGCGCTGGCTGGCCTCGGGGAGCTCCGACCAAACCGTCAAGCTCTGGGAGGTGGCCAGCGGGCGGGAGGTGCGCACCCTGCGCAGCCGCGACTGGGTCAATGCCGTGGCCTTCAGCCCCGACGGGCGCTGGCTGGCCTCGGGCAGCCGGGACAAAACGATCAAGCTCTGGGAGGTGGCCACCGGGCGGCTGGTGCGCACCCTGACCGGCCACACCGGCGGGGTCGCGGCCGTGGCCTTCAGCCCCGATGGGCGCTGGCTGGCCTCGGGGAGTTGGGACCACTCGGTCAAGCTTTGGGAGGTGGCCAGCGGGCGGGAAGTGCGCACCCTGACCGGCCACAGCAAGCGGGTGGCGGCCGTGGCCTTCAGCCCCGAGGGGCGCTGGCTGGCCTCGGGGAGTTATGACAAAACGATCAAGCTCTGGGAGGTGGCCACGGGACGGGAGGTGCGCACCCTGAGCGGCCACACCCACTGGGTCTGGGCCGTGGCCTTCAGCCCCGATGGCCGCTGGCTGGCTTCGGGCAGTTCCGACAAGACGGTCAAGCTCTGGCGCCGGGTGGAGTAGTAGGCGCAAGAGAAGAAGCGAAAATAGAAACCCTTCGGCAAGCTCCCCTCGACAAGCTTCCCTCGGCCCCGAATCCCGAAGGTTCGGGATCGGGGCTCGGGATCTTCGCGGTGCTGCGACGGGGTCTCCGCGGTGCTGCGACGGGGTCTCCGCTTCGCTCCGACAGGGCAGGCGGGACAGACAAGAATGTCTGTCCTACCAACTTCTTATGGGGTGTCCAGGGCTTTCCACCGCAGAGGCGCCCTTCGGCAAGCTCAGGGTAAACTGCGCAGCTTTCCCGGACCGAGCACTGCTCGGGTAGGGCAAGGGCTTGCTGGAGGGGTACGGGGAGCCCGAGGGCCGGTGGCGGGAGGAGGACGCGGATTGGCTGCCGCAGGTCGAGGATGTGAGGCCGCTGGCGTTGATCGAACTGAAAGGCCCGGAGGGGGGCGTGCCTGTGCGGTGGTGAGCCGCGCGCAGGGACCTGCGAGGCCCGTGGTATAATTCCGTCGAAGAATCTGCGAGAGTTGCGCTTTCCTAGCGATGGAGCCGCAAGCATCGAAGAGGGTGGAAGAACTCATCCGGGCACGCGCCCGTGTGGACGCTGAGCGACACGAACTGGATGCCGAGTTGGAGCGGCAAAAGCAGCTGCTCACCATCCTGTTTGTCGACATCGTGGGCTCGACGCGCTTCTACGACCAGCACGGCGACGTGGAAGGGCTAATGATGGTGGAGAAGTGCCTGGGCATGCTCACCCCCATCGTCGAGCAACGCGATGGGGTGGTGGCCAAGACCATCGGGGATGCCATGCTGGCCTGGTTCCGCAACGCGCAGACCGCCGTGCGCTGCGGGGTTGCCATGCAACAGGTGCTCGCCGCCCAAAATGCCAAGCAGCCGCCAGCCGACCATGTCCATATCCGGGTGGCATTGAACCTGGGCCTGGGGCTGGTCAAGGACAAAGATGTCTTCGGCGACGTGGTCAACGTGGCCTCGCGCATCGAGAAGGCCACCGACTCGGACGAAATCGCCATCTCCCCTTCCGTCTTCGAGAAAATCCAGCATGTGCCCGACCTCCAGGTTCGCCAGAAGGCCACCGGAGTGGCGATAAAAGGAAAGACGGATACCCTGAACCTCTACGCTGTCCTCTGGCGGGAAGGCGAGAGGTCCGGCCCCGCTCCCCCGCGCCCTTCCAGCGACCAGCTCATGCTGGCCACCGGCTTGCATCGAGGACTGAAAGAGTTAGCGCGCGCGGGCGCCCCCTCACCCAAGGGCACGGTAGTTTTGGGGGCGGAGGAAAAGCCGGCCGCGGCCGCCCTTCGCTTTGTCGTGGCCCAGGTGCACCCCGATGGCCAGCTCGGGCAGCGCTATCCAGTGGATCGTCCCGGCGTGGTGCTGGGACGCACCCGGGGCGATATCCAGTTCGCCCAGGACTTGCAGCTCGCCCCCGAGCACGCTCGCTTCACCCAGTTGGGCGACGCGCTCTACGTGGAGGATGTCAGCGGCGGCGCCGGCATCTTTCGCCGCTTGCGCGCCCCCCATCCCCTGCAACCGGGCGAGGTGGTGATGCTCGGCCGACAGAAGTTTCGCTTTCAGCCGGGCGGCGCAACGCCCGAAAACCTTCCGCCGGCCGCCGCCAAGAAAACCCAGATGCTGGGCGCCCCGCCCGCCGTGACCCCGGCGCAGCTCGAGCAGTTGGGCGAAGGCGACCAGGTCATCCGACAATTGCCCTTGTCTTCCCCCCAGACTACCTTCGGCCGCAGCCGCGGCACCCATACCTTTCCCGACGACCGCTACATGTCCGGCTTGCATGCCTGCATCGCTCACGGCTCGGGGGGGTACGTGCTGGAAGACCAGAAGAGCACCAACGGCTGCTACGTGCGCATCCGCAAGCGCGCCCTCTTGCGGGACGGCGACGTCATCTCCGTCGGCGACCAGCTCCTGCAAGTGGTCGCGGAAGCCCAATAGTTGACCCGCCCGTTGAACTGCATCCAGTCCGGTGCTAGGATGGGGGCGGCCGGTGGGCTTCTGCCCTTCTTGCACTTCCGGAAGCCCGCCGCGGCCCGTCGATGCTCACCAAACTCGGCAAGTACATCATCAAGTCGGAGCTGGGCAGTGGGGCCATGGGGGTGGTCTACCGGGCCGAAGACCCTCGCCTGGGCCGCCCGGTGGCGCTCAAGACCATGTCCGCCAGCGTGGCCGCCAACCCCGAACTCTTGAAGCGCTTCTACCGCGAGGCGCAGTCGGCCGGCCGGCTCCGCCACCCCAACATCGTCACCATCTACGACATCGACGAGGCCGACGGCATCCCCTTCATCGCCATGGAGTTCCTGGAAGGGGAGGACCTGGAAAAAATCATCTCCGCCCGCAAACAACTGCCCGTCGCCAAAAAGATCGACATCGCCATTCAAGCCTGTAGGGGTTTGCACTGCGCCCACCAGGAAGGGATCGTCCATCGCGACGTCAAGCCGGCCAACATCTTTCTGCTCACCGATGGGACCGTGAAGCTGGTCGACTTCGGCATCGCCCGCGTCGGCGGCGCCTCCATGACCCGCACCGGCATGGTCCTGGGCACGGTGATGTATATGTCCCCGGAGCAAATCCGCGGCCAGACGGTCGACCCCCGCTCCGACATTTTCTCCCTGGGAATCATCCTCTATGAGCTGCTCACCTACCAGCCTCCCTTCCCCGGCGCCGATGTCCCCAGCATCCTCTTCAAGATTATGAACGAGCCCCCGGCCCCGCTCCGGGAACTGCTTCCCCAGTGTCCCCCGGAACTGGAAAAGACCCTCCTGCGCGCCCTGGAGAAAGACCGCGAGCAGCGCTACCAGACCACCGAAGACCTGGCCTTCGACCTGCAACGCCTCGCCGAACACCTCAAGCGCGATATGGTCGAAGTCTACCTCGAGCAGGGCCAGCGCTCCCTGGCGGAGCTCAACCTCACCCTGGCCAAAGAGTCCCTCCAAAAGGTCCTCGAAATCGACAGCACCCACGACCTGGCCCAAGGCCTGCTCAACCAGGTGGTGGACCAGATTCGCACCCGCCAGCGCACCCAGAAAATTGACCAATCCCTCCGCCAGGCCAAAGAAGCCCTCCAGGCCGAACGCTACGACGACGCCCTCACCGCGCTGGAAGAGCTCCTCCGCCTCGATCCCACTCACCACGAGGCCCAGCAGTACAAAGAGATGGCGGTCGAGCGCCGCGACCGCATCCAGAAGATTCGCCGCCATATGGAGCAGGCGGACAAATTGGCCGCGGAGGCCGACTTCCACAGCGCCAAGACCGAGCTGGAGGCCGTCCTGCAACTCGACCGCCGGCACAGCGGCGCTCAGGAGATGATGGATTGGATCCTGAAGGAGCTCACCGAGCAGGAGCGCCTGCGCCAGGTTCGCCAGCACATCCAGGCAGCCCGCAGCCACCTGGCGGAAAAGAACTACCCCAAGGTGCTGGAGCTACTCCAAAAAGCCCACCAGCTCGACCCCATTAACATCGAGGTCGACTCCCTCACCCGCTTAGTCCGCTCCAGCCAGGAAAAAGAAGAGCGCCGGCGCGCCCTGGAAAAACGCGTGAACGACATCCAGGAAGCCCTGAACCGCGACCAGTTCGAGCAGGCCCTCAGCCTCGCCGACCAGGTGCTGGAGGAATTCCCCGAGGAGCCCGAGGTCCTCAAACTCCACGCCCTGGCCGGCCGCCGCGCCGACATCCACAAGAAGCGCCGCTACATCGAAGAGCAACTGGCCGCCGCCCGGGACTTTTTCCAGAAGAACCAGTTCTCCTCCGCCCTGGCCCTGCTGGAGCGCGCCATCCAGACGGTCCCCGACGACGCCCGCGTGGCTTCCTTCCTGAAGACCGTCCAGGAAGCCCAGGAGCGCGCGGCCCTGGAAGCCCTGCGCCAGGAAGCCATCCACGAGGCCAACGAACTGATTCGAGCCAAAAACTATTCCGTCGCCATCGAGGTCCTGGAAAAATCCTTGGCTCGCGCCGGGCAATCCCCGGAGCTGAACCACCTCCTGCAGGTCGCCCGCGAGCAATGGGCGGTAACCGAAAAAGACGAACGCATCCGCCAGGTGATGGGACGCGCGCAGGCGGCCCTGCTCGAAGACAACTTCGAAGAAGCCATCCGCCTGCTCGAGCGCGGCGGAAAGGAGCTGGAAGCCCCCACCATCACCGAGCTCCTCAAAACCGCGCGCGAGCAACGCCAGGCCTTCCACCGCCGCCGCAACCACCTCATCCGCCAAGCCCAGGACTTGCTGAAAGCGGGCCAGGCCAAGAAGGCCGCGGACCTGATGGACGCCGCCCCCAAGGTCTTCTTCAAGGACGAGACCTTCCAGAAAACCTACGCCGCGTGCCGCGAAGGTCTCGACCGCGCCACCTTCATCCGCACGGCGGGCGAGCAAATGGAAAAGAGCCTGGCCGCCGAAGACCTCGCCCAGGCCGAGGCCATCCTCCAGCACGCCCTACAGACCTACCCCGAGGACTCCACTCTGCAAGCTTTACAGAAGCGCTTGCGCGACGAGCAGGTCCGCTTGCAGCGCTTCCACTGGACGAAGCTGCTGGACGAAGCCAAGGTGGCTGTCGGCCGCATGCAGTACAAGCAGGCCATCGACCTCCTGACCTCCACCCCCTGGGAGTCGGCCGAAGTCCCCGAGCTGGCCACCGAAGCCAAGGCCTTGCTGGAAGTCGCCCGTCGCCGCGCCCAGGAAGCCGCCCAGCGGCGTCCCATCTTCCGTCTGCCGGCGGTCAAGCGCGCCCCCGTGCTCGCGCCGGCGGCCGTCCCCGAGGCCCGCAGGATGCCCGCCGCTCTCTGGGTGGGTCTGGGTGTGCTGGCGCTGGCTCTTATCGGAGTGGGCGTTTGGCGTTTCTTCCTGACCACTCCCGGCCTCCCCGGCTACGTGCACCTCTCCGCCGCCCCCTGGGCCGAAGTGCTCAGCGTCCGCCAGGCCGGGGGCGAGAGCCTCAACATCACCGGCCAGACCCCTCTCCGGATCAAACTGCCCCCGGGGGAGTACGTGATTGAGCTCCGAAACGGGGAAACCAGGCAGACGGTGAACGTTAAGGTGGAAGCCGGCCAAGTGGCCCCCGTCAATTACACCTTCCCCGAAGTCGAAGTCGAGGCCATTGTGGATGAATTGCTCGCCGAATATTAGCTTCCGGCTCCGGCGCGGCACGCTGGTCCTGGCTGCGCTCCTGGCCGGCGCGCTCTCCCTCACCGCCCAGCAATCCCCCGAGGAGCGCTATGAGCGGGCGATGGAATTGTTCAACAACGCCCAGATGGAGGACGCCTGCGAGCTCTTCCAGCAGATTCAGAAAGAACACCCCGGCTTCCGCGAAACCCAAACCTACCTGAATATTGCCTGTCAGGAAGCCAAGCGCATTCGGGAACTGGAAAAATCCTTGTTCGACGAAGCCGTCGAGTTCTTCAACCAGGGCAAGTACGACGACGCGGAGGTGAAGTTCCGGCAAGCCAAGAGCATCCCCCTGAAAAACCCGCGCTACCGCGACCAGATCAACGACTATTTGTCACGGATCGCCGCCCGCCAACAGGAAGACCAGCTCTTTGCCGAAGGCGTGCGGCTGTTCAACGAAGGCAAGGACACCGAGGCCCGCTCCCGCTTCCAGCAGGTGGTGCGAGGCGGCGGCCCCAGGGCCGGGGAGGCACGCAGCTACCTCCAACGCATCGCGGAGCGGCGGGAAGAGTCAGCTTTCAACGAAGGGGTGCAGCTCTTCCAGAACGGGGACTACGACGGGGCTCGCCGCCGCATGGAAGAAGTCGTCGACCTCAACGGCAAGCTCCGCGCCGACGCCGAGCGCTACTTGACTCAAATCGAAGCCCGCCAGCGCGAGCAGCGCGCTTTCTCCCAGGCCGTCCAGGCCTTCCAGGCGAAACGCTACCGGGACGCCCGCACCCGCTTCCAGCAGGTGGTGGCCATGAACGGGGTCCGGAAAGCGGAATCCCAAAACTACTTGCAGCGAATTGAGAACGCCATGCAGGAGGAAGCCGCCTTCCAAGATGGCGTGCGCAAGTTCAACGCCAAAGACTACGACGGGGCTCGCGCCGCCTTCCAGCGGGTCGTCGCCCTCGCCGGCCCCCGCACCGCCGAAGCCCGGACCTACCTGACTCGCATCCAGACCCGCGGCCAGGACCCCCGCAGCGTCGCCCGGCGGCTGGTCAACGAAGCCCAGGTCGCCATGGACCAAGAGAACTACGCGGCCGCGCTCGAAAAGCTGCAAACCGCCACCACCCTCGATCCCCGCAACTCCCAGGCTCGCCGCCTGCTCCGCCAGGCGCAGCAGCTCGCCCTCGAGCTCCCCTTGCGCAACGGCTTGCGCGCTTACTTCGCCGGCCGATACGAGGAAGCGGAGCGCTACCTGAGCGAGTACCTGGAAAACAACGGCCCCAAGCGCTCGCTGGCTCTCTTCTTCCGCGGCGCCACCCGGAGCGCCCGCTTCTATCTTTCCGGGAGCGAAGACCCGCGGCAAAAGGAATCGGCCCTGGAGGATTTCCGCTCCCTGCAGGAAGTCTCCCGATCTTTCCAGCCGCCCGAGAAATACGTTTCGCCGAAAATTTTGGCTCTCTATACCGAAGCGGCCGGCCCGGGGCCCTAGCTCGCGCGTCCTCAGGGGGGAATTCCTTGACACCGGAAAGAGGAGAACCCTAGAATCCGGGCAGCTTGAACGGGGGGGCCTTTCATCTGGCGAAGGAGAAAAATCCGTCCATGAAAATCAATCTGCGTCTGCTTGTGCTTCTCTCTGCCTTGACTCTTTCGCTGGCCGGGGTATCCCTGTGGGCGGCCACTCAATACGCCATGGTCGCCGGCTCGGTGTTCGATAGGGGCGGCAACCCCCTCCCGGGAGCCACCGTCCGGCTCATCAATGCCAGCATCGGCTTCTCCCAAACCTTGCAGACCACTACCGCCGGCCACTTCACCTTCAGCAGCGTGCCTCCCGCGGACAACTACGTGATCTCGGTGGAAAGCAGCGGCTTCGCCACCGTCATCCGGCCCGGGATGTCGGTGGCCGTCAGCGAGGCCAAGCTGGTTCTGCCCCCCTTCATCCTGCAACCAGCTCAACAGCCCGGTCAGGAGATTACCGAAGAAGCCCCCGCCGCCCCCGAGGTAACCCCCGAGCTGGTCAGCACCACGCTGAGCGGCGTGGTCAACAGCCGCGAGGTTCGCACCCTCCCCCTGGTTGGCCGCGACTTCATCGACCTGGCCCTCCTCGTCCCCGGCACCTATCCGGTGGAACAAGGCTCGCAGTTGGAAGGCGCTTCCCTGGTCGTCAACGGCACCCGCGCCAACACCAACAACTTCCTGCTCGATGGCGTGGACAACAACGACTACACCATCAACCAGTCCCTCCCCTTCCAATTCGTGGAAGCGATGCAGGAGTTCCGGGTCCAGACCAGCACCTCCAATGCCGAATTCGGCCGCACCAGCGGCGCCCAGATCAACCAACTCACCCGCTCGGGCTCCAATACCTTCCATGGCACGATTTTCTGGTTCTTCCGCGACAATGAACTGAGCGCCCAGAACACTCTCTCCGCCCACCGCGGGGGCAGCTTTGACGCCTTCGCCCAGGCCGCCCGGCTCGATCAGGTGATTAACGGAGCCGGAACCACCTTCCCCAACCCTCTGCTCAGCGACCCCGTTCTGGCGGACCTCTTCGACGAGGGGCGCGACCCCGACGTGCAGCAGCACATCTTCGGCGCCAACTTCGGCGGTCCCATCGTGGAGGGCAAAGCCTTCTTCTTCTTCAACTGGGAGAGCGTGCGCGCCGACTTCGACCGTCCCGTGTTCGAGCGTGTCCCGGGTTCCCTCTGCCGCAACCTCACCGCCCCCTGTGGCTTCCCCTTCGTCCCCAGTGTGAGCACCACCCGCGCCATCAACCTCTTGAATCTCTATCCCCAAGCCAATGTCCCCAACAGCACGGTCCGCAATACCTTCGGCTTCCCCGTCAGCGATCGCGTGCGGGGCGACTTCTTCGGCCGCGGCGCCTTCGCCGTGGGCGACTCCCGCAATGAATCCGATACCGACAACTTCCTCGAGCGCCTCGATTGGCGCGTAAGCAAAAACGCCAGCTTGAGCTTCAAGCACAACATCCAGCGCATCGATCAAATCCAGGGTGGCGCCCTCTTCGAGACGGGCAACAACCCCGGCAGCGGCACCGACATCGAAGGCCGCAACCAGAACTTCAGCGTCAACTACCTGCACACTATCAGCGCGCGCACCACCAACGAGTTCCGCTTTGGCTGGAACCGCTTCCGGCTCACCACCCTCCCCCTCGACCATTCCCTGGACCCCACCGGCCTGTTCGACAACCTCAACTTCACCGACAAGGGATTCCCCACCCTGCTCATCGGCGGCTTCCAGTTCACCACGGCGCCCTACGCCAATCTGGGCGCCAACTTCAGCACCCCCAGCGACCGCGCCAATAACGTCTGGCAGTTCGCCGACAGCGTAGCCTTCGCCCGCGGCCGCCATACCCTGAAGCTGGGCGCCGAGATTCGCCACGCCCGCCTGAACGTCCTCAACAACGCCCTGGGCCGCGGCTTTCTCACTTTCTTCAACGTGCCCTTCAGCACCATCACCGGACTCCCCGACCTGGCCTCCATCGCCCGCGTCAGCCCCGAGTTCAGCGGCGTGGACGGCGTCGGCGGCTTCGACCGCAGCTTCAGCTCCAATTCCTTCAACTGGTTCGTCCAAGACACCTGGCGGGTTCGCTCCAACCTTTCGCTTACCCTCGGCCTCCGCCACGAAATCAATCAGGCCCCCGAGGAAAGCCGCAACCGCCTCGCCAACCACTACCCCGGCACCTGCCCCACCCAGGTAATCTCCGGCGTCACGGTGGAGCAGCTCTGCCTGATTCGCTCGGGCACCAACACCATCCTCGACACCACCGGCGCCGCAGTCGGGACGGCCGATTTCACCGCTCCCCGCGCGGGCTTCGACACCGACTTGAACAACTTCAGCCCCCACCTCGGCCTCGCCTGGGACCCCTGGAACAACGGGAAAACCGTGCTGCGCGCCGGCTACGCCATCACCTACGACCAGCAATCCCTCCAGGCTTCGGTGAACATGCTGTTGAACCCGCCCTTCGTGCAGCAGTGGTCCTCCTTCTTCCCCTTCCTCTCCTTGGGCGACGTCTACCCCGCCGGATTCCCCACGGTGCCCTTTGGTTCCTTTGACCTCGATGGCCAGAACGGCCCCTCCGCCTGGCTGCGGCAGCCTTACTCCATCGTGGCTCGGGACCCGGACACCCGCACCTCCTATGTCCACCAGTTCAACCTGGGAATCCAGCAGCAGGTCGGCAATTGGTCGCTCTTCGAAGTGGCCTACGTGGGTTCGGCCGGCCACAAACTGCCTCGCCTCCGGCTCGTGCTGGAGTGCCCGGCCTCGGTCTTCACCGCCACCGTGGGCCCGGGGCCCTTCGCCTGCTTGCCCTCGGGCTTCTTCGGCGGTGTGGGCGGCGCCTCCGATTCCATGATCGTCCAGGAAAACACCGCCAACTCCAACTTCCACTCCCTCCAGATTCGCTGGGATATACGCAACTTCCACGGGCTGACCCTGCGCCTCCACTACCAGTGGGCGCACTCGATTGACACTGCCTCCTCCGCGGTTCCCCCGGTGTTCCTCTTCTCGCCGCCCTCCGCCAGCCTGCTGGCCACCTTCTTCGGCATCAATGCCGACCAGTTCGCCTCCTTGAACAACGCCAACCCCTCGCTCAGCTTGCGGCCGGGCCTCCCCGTCATTACGACCCGGGGCGGCTTGCCCAACGATTCACTCAACCTGGGCACCTTCGCCGGAGAGCGCGCCGGTTCCGACTTCGACATCCGCCACCGCTTCGTCCTCCATTACATCTACGACGTGCCCCGCTGGGCGCCGCGCATCGGCCGGGGCTGGCAAGTGGCCGGCATCACCACCATCCAGTCCGGCCAGCCCTACTCGGTCTTCGGGGATTTCTTTGGAGTGCCCTTGCGGCCCGACCAGACCGGCGCCGCCTCCACCGATAACAACAACCCCAACGGCGCCCTTGACGGCGGTGTGCCTGTCGGGTGCAACATCAATGTCTTCTTCCCTTGCGCCGGCACCCCTGCCGTCAGCTCCTTCAATCCCACGCAAAACCTTTCTTTCTTGCCCGGTTCGCTGGGCCGCAACAGCTTCGAAGGCCCGGGCTTGGTCAACTTCGATTTCTCCATCCTCAAGAACACCTACCTGGGACCCGGCGAACGGGCGAACATCCAGTTTCGGGTCGAGTTCTTCAATTTGTTCAATAACTCCAACTTCCGTCAGCCCTTCAGCCAGACGGGGCAGTTCCTGGGGATTCCGGGATTCAACTTCACCATTCCGAATCCTTTCTTCGGGCAGATCCTCCAGGCTCGGGCGGGACGCGAGATTCAGTTTGGCTTGAAGCTCATTTTCTAGGGAGTAAGGGCAGGCCGCCCCCGCCACAGGGTCGGGCCCAGGCGGTCTCGCAGCTTGGAGAAGCAAGAACCGCAGAACCTTCTTGCCGCACGAACCGCAATGGCCGCGCCTCCGACAGCGCCGCTCGTCGCCGCAGAGACCGACATCGGCCTGCGCCGCCGCGAAAACCAGGATAGCTACGGCACCTTTCAGGGCCAGGGCGAGTCGGCCGGCAGGGGGTACCTGGTGGTAGTGGCCGACGGCATGGGCGGCCACCGTGGCGGGGCCGTGGCCAGCCGCCTGGCCGTCGAGACCATCATCGAGTTCTACGGCTCCGCGCCCCCCGCTCCTCCGCTGACCCTTCTGGAAGAAGCTTTCCGCGGCGCCAGCGAGCGCATTTTCCAGAAGGCCCAGCAAACCCCTAGCCTCGCCACCATGGGAACCACTTGCACGGCGCTGGCTCTGGTCAACAACCACGTGCACATCACGCACGTGGGCGACACGCGCGCCTACCTGATCCGCCAGGAGAAAATCGAGCAACTCACCACCGACCAGACCTGGGTGCAGGCCATGGCGACCGATGGCGTCATCTCGGCCACTGAGGCCGCGCACCACCCCGACCGGAACATCCTGATGCAAGCCCTGGGCACGCCCGACCCGCCCCGCTCCGTCAGCCTGCCCGAGCCCCTTCCCGTTCAGCCGGACGATCTCTTTCTGCTCTGCACGGATGGGCTGTCAGGCTTGGTCGAAGATGGCGAGCTGCGCGAACTGGCCCTGGCCGACCCCGACCTGCAGCAGGCTTGCCACCGCTTGGTGGAGTTGGCCAAGGCCCGCGGGGGCGACGACAACATCACGGTCGTGCTCTTGAAGATTCCGGCCTAGCACCCGGTCGCTACTTTTCTAGCCGCTGAACGCGCTTGAAACCCATCCACCCTCGTACTAGAATGACTCTGTCTCTACCCCGCGCCTGTAGCTCAGCGGATAGAGCGCTGGTCTCCGGAACCAGAGGTCGGGCGTTCAAATCGCCCCAGGCGCGCCATACTCCCCTGGCCAAACACTCCCCCCTGGACCATTGCGGACCTTCCTCTGGCCTGGCGGAGGCTGGGCTCCACCGAGACCTTTTTCATACCAGGCACAAGTGACTTGAAGAAGCAGGGGAAGGT
>JALLOH010000229.1 GCA_027717655.1 Acidobacteriia bacterium AH_259_A11_L15 | reverse complement strand
CACCATCCACATCCTGCCGTTCTTCCCCTACTCGTCGGACCGCGGCTTCGCCATCACGGAATTTGAGGAAGTGGACCCCCACCTGGGCACGTGGAGGGACATCGAGGAGCTCAGCCTGAACTTCCGCCTGATGTTTGACGGGGTGGTGAACCACGTTTCCGCCAAGAGCCGCTGGTTCCAGCGTTTCCTGAACGGGAACCCGGAGTACCGGAATTACTTCATCAGCTTTTCCACCAAGGACCGGCTGGACGACGACCAGGTGCGCCACCTGACCGTCTTCGAAGAAAAACTGCTGGGCGCGCTGACGCAAGCTACCAGCACGGACGAGCTGGTCGAGCTCCGCCGCGACCTCGAGCGCAGCCTAGCTCCCTACCGCCGCCGGATGAAGGCCGCGCAACTGGCCTTGATCGAAAGCCAGTTCCTGCAAAAGAAGCTCTTCGAGCGCTACGCCCTGCCTCGCTTGAGTTTGTTCTACCTGCCGACCTCGGACCCGACTCGTGGTGCGCCGACGGTGTCGAATGAGGAAACCTAGAGTGGTGCCAGGGGGTTTGCGGCAGACAAGCCCCGCCTCCGGCGGGGCAGGCAGACAGGAATGTCTGCCCTACCACCAATGAGGAAAGAAGGCTAGCTCTGTGGATTCCTTCACTGTACGGGTGGAGAAGATGGTCTACGGCGGCGACGCCCTGGCCTACCATGAGGGCAAGCCGGTCTTCGTGCCCTTCGTCCTGCCCGGGGAAGTGGTGGAGGTCTTCCCCGTGGAAGAATCGCGCAAGCTGATCCGCGCCCTTCCCGGCGCCGTGCGCGAAGCCGCCGGCGAGCGCATCGAGGCGCCCTGCCCCTACTTCGGCCGCTGCGGCGGCTGCCAGTACCAGCACCTGCCCTATGAAAAACAAGTCCGGCTCAAGGGAGAACTCCTGCGCGAGACCCTGCGGCGGCTGGGCCGGCTCGACTGGACGCTCTTGGGCTGGAGGGATTTGAATGCGAGGACTAGCTGGAGGCG
>JALLOH010000228.1 GCA_027717655.1 Acidobacteriia bacterium AH_259_A11_L15 | reverse complement strand
ACCACCAGGCGCAGGTTGGCTTCGGTCAGTTCTTTCTTAGCCTGGACGGATTCCGCGTCGCCGCGCTGCATCACCTTGAGCGTCCGACACAGCTCTTCGGCCGGGACTTCGACTAGGGCTTTCAGCGCGTCCAGGCGATCGCGCAGTTGGTGCAGCTCCCGGCGGGCCTCGCGAGCGTTCTCTTGCGAGCCCACCTCTATGCGGCGGCACAGCCGCTGGATGTCGCGCTCAACCTGGGATAGCTCACTCACTGCCTCGCCTAGGCGGTAGATCAGATGCTTGCGCTGACGGGAGCTGAACTCCAGCGAGCGCACTACTTGGCCGGCTTTGACCCGCGAGCGCGCCAAGGTCCAGCGGGCACGGATGGCGCGCCGGGTCTTGCGGGCGCGAATCTTCGACATCCGCCGGTACTGCTGCCGGGCTTTGTCGTGGGTACGGGCCAGCTTTTGGGTGAGGCGGATGACCTGGCGGGTCTTCTCCACCAGGCGGTCTTCGGTGAGCTCGTCCTCGTGGAACTGGACGATCTCCTTGATGTTCTTCTCGCCCTTGCGGAGTTCGTCGCCCAGAGCGATGACTTGCTTGATCACCAGCGGGGTGCGGGAGAGCACCTTCAGCACCCGCAGTTGCCCGCGCTCGATGCGCTTGGCAATCACCACTTCCCTTTCGCGGGTGAGCAGGGGCACGGTGCCCATCTCCCGCAGGTACATGCGCACCGGGTCGTTGGTCTTCTCCAGCGCCCCCGGGGTGAGGTCGAGCTCGACCTCTTCGGCGGCCTCCTCGGCGGGCTTTCCTTCGATAACGGTGGCGGTGCGGACGGGGGCCTTCTTGGGAACTTCCTCGACGATCTCAATGCCGGCGTCGTCGAAGGCCGACAGCACGTCGTCAATCTCCTCCGAGGTGTGCACGTCGGCCGCCAGGAGGTCGTTGACCTCGTCGTAGAGCAGGTAGCCCCGCTCCTTCCCAAGCAGAATCAGCTGCCGGACCCAATCATACTTGTCTTCGATCG
>JALLOH010000227.1 GCA_027717655.1 Acidobacteriia bacterium AH_259_A11_L15 | reverse complement strand
GAGCCTCTGTTCGGGACCCTGGACGAAAACCTGAAGCTGTTCGAATCCGTCCACCGGGTCACCACCCACCTGGGCGACCAAGAAATCGAAATCGAAGGCGAGGCCAAGGCGGTCGAGCGCGCCCAGCACTTTCTGACCGACTACATGCAGTTGGTCCGGGAAGGGCACGAGCTGGGCAATGGGGAAGTGCAGGCCCTGCTGAAGTTTTTCGCCCAGGACCCCAACGTCACCCTGCGCGAGTTGATGGAGTCGCCCCGGCCGAAGCTCTACGGCAAGAAGGCGGTGTCCCCGAAGAGCCCCACCCAGCGCGTCTACCTGGAAGCCATGCAGCGGCAGGATATGGTCTTCGCCATCGGGCCGGGCGGCACCGGGAAGACCTACCTGGCGGTGGCGCAGGCGGTCTCGGCGCTGCTCAGCAAGGAAGTTGACCGCATCATCCTCGTGCGCCCGGCGGTGGAAGCGGGCGAGAAGCTGGGCTACCTGCCCGGCACCATCCAGGAGAAGGTCGACCCCTATATGCGCCCGCTCTACGACGCTCTCTATGACCTGCTGGAGGCCGACAAGCTGAGTCGCTTCCTGGAGAGAGGCGTGATCGAGATCGCCCCGCTGGCTTTCATGCGCGGGCGCACTCTGAACAACTCCTTTGTCATCCTCGACGAAGCCCAGAACACCACCAGCGAGCAGATGAAGATGTTCCTCACCCGGCTGGGCTTCAACTCCAAGGCGGTGATCACCGGCGACATCACCCAGATTGACCTGTCCCCCCGGCGGCGCTCCGGCCTGGTCGAGGCCATCGAAGTGGTGGGGAAGATTCCCGGCATCGCCTTTGTGCGCTTCAGCGAGATTGACGTGGTCCGGCACAACCTGGTGCAGCAGATCATCAAGGCCTACGAAACCTTCGAGAACCAGCACGCCCCGCGACCCGCGCCCGCCGGCCCGGCCGGCAAGGAGTAACCGGCGATGGTGGTCAATCGCCAGCGCCGGGTCCGCGTCGACGAAGAAGACTTAC
>JALLOH010000226.1 GCA_027717655.1 Acidobacteriia bacterium AH_259_A11_L15 | reverse complement strand
CTTCCTCAAGCTGCTCCACCCGCTGTTGCCAGGCCGCGCGGTCCTCGGGGGCAGTTTGCAGCAGCTTGGCAAGTTGCGTCTTCTTGGCGGTGAGCTCGTCGAGCAGGTTCAAGGCTTCCAGGTCGCCGCTGGCGGCAACCTGGGTGCGCACGGCCGCAATGCTCTGGGCGATGAAGCCCTTCTGCCACAACACCACGTCGTACATCTTCCCCACCAGCTCCGGGGCTTCCTCGTGATACGCAAAGACAAAGCTAAAGAAAAACTGGAAGGCACCGTCAACGGTGTCGAGGAAGAGCAGCCGCTCTTTCTCGCTCATATAAGTAAAGTGCTGTTCGAATTGCCGGGCCAAATTGTCCAAGGCGCGGCCTAAAAGCGGCTCGGCTTCGGCGTAGCGCCCCTGGGCGCGGTAGAGCCCTGCCAGGTTGTTCAGGCTGGCGGCTACCTGGGGGTGCTCCGGCCCCAGGGCCTGCTCCCATACGGCGAGTGAGCGCTGGTAGAGCGGCTCAGCCAGGGCGTAGTCGCCCTGATGGTGGTAGAGCTCCGCCAGGTTGTTGAGGCTGGTGGCGACATCAGGATGCTCCGGCCCCAAGGCCCTCTCCCAGATGGCCAGCGCCTGCTGGAAGAGAGGCTCGGCGCGGGCGTAGTCGCCCTGGTCGTAGTAGAGCAACCCCAGGTTGTTCAGGTCGCGGGCTACGTTCGGATGCTCACTACCCAGCACCCTTTCGTGGATGGCCAGCGCCCGCTGGAAGAGGGGCTCGGCGCGGGCGTAGTTGCCCTGGTCATGGTAGAGGGTGGCCAAGTTGTCCAGGCTGGTAGCTACGTCGGGGTGGTCGGGGCCGAGGGCCTTCTCGAAGATGGCCAGGGCGCGCTGGTAGAGCGGCTCGGCCTCGGCATAGCGCCCCTGCTCGCGGTAGAGGGCAGCCAAGTTGTGCAGGCTGGCGGCCACGCGGGGATGCTCCGGCCCGAGGGCCTTCTCCCGGATGGCCAGGGCGCGCTGCAAGAGCGGCTCAGCCTGGGCGTAGT
>JALLOH010000225.1 GCA_027717655.1 Acidobacteriia bacterium AH_259_A11_L15 | reverse complement strand
GGCGGAGGCGGAGCAGACGGTGGAAGAGATCAAGCGGCAGGGAAGGGAGGCGATTGCCCTCCAGGCCGACGTCAGCCGGCTGGAGGAAATCAAGAAGCTAGTGGGCGCGGCGGAAAAGCAGTTCGGGGCGGTGGACATTCTGGTGAACAACGCCGGCATTTTCGCCCGCGGCGAGTGGGCCCAGGTCACCGAGGCCGATTGGGACCGCTTTCTCAACACCAACCTGAAGGCGCAGTTTTTCTGCGCCCAGGTGGTGGCCCCGGGAATGAAGCGGCGGGGGCGGGGGAAGATCGTCAACCTGGCCTCCCTGGGCGGGCTGCGGGTGTGGCCGGGTTACATCTCCTACAGTGTCTCGAAGGCCGGCGTCATTCACCTCACCCGCCTGCTGGCCCGCGCCCTCGCTCCGGAGATTCAGGTGAATGCCATCGCCCCGGGGACCATCCAGTTCGAAGGGGAAGCGCCCGACCAGGACTACGTCCGGCGGGCGCCGCTGAAGCGAACCGGCACGGGCGACGATATCGCCCAGACGGTGCTGTTCCTCTGCTCGCAGGCGGAGTTTATTACCGGGCAGGTGTTCGTGGTCGACGGGGGATATTCGCTCACATAGCGGCAGGGGACCCTTCGACTCCGCTCAGGGCAAGTAAACCCCTGCCCTACACAAGAATGGCTGGCTGATGAATCCTGTTACGCACTTGCTGGTCGGCTGGATGGTAGCCAACAGCGCGACCTTGAGTCGGCGGGAGCGGGCGGCGGTGGCCCTGGCCGGCGTGGTGCCGGACCTCGATGGCCTGGGCGCGCCCATCGAAGTCCTGACGCGCAACTGGGAGCGGCCGCTCACCTGGTTCTCCCAGTACCACCACACCCTGCACAACCTGACTTTTGCAGTGGCGGTGGCCGGAGTGAGCTTCCTGGTGGCCACGCGGCGCTGGAAGACGGCGGCGCTGGCCTTCCTCAGCTTCCACCTGCATTTGCTATGCGACCTGGCCGGCGCCCGCGGCCCCGACGGCCACCAGTGGCCCATCCCCTAC
>JALLOH010000224.1 GCA_027717655.1 Acidobacteriia bacterium AH_259_A11_L15 | reverse complement strand
CGCCCGCAGCATTTCCCAGGCTCTTCGCATCACACTCTCTCCGCAGGAAGAAGAGGCGATTGCCAGCAAGCCCACGGAAAACCTTCAAGCCTACGACCACTATTTGCGAGGCCGCAGCTACGCCCGCCGATGCACGCGTCCTGATTTGGAATTTGCTATAGAGATGTACGAGCGTTCGATCGCGCTCGACTCCGGTTTTGCCTTGGCGTACGCCGGGCTCGGCATCGCTTACGGGCTCTTTTATGACTGGCACGAGCGCGATCCCGGGTGGCTCGAAAAGGGACTAGCTGTCTCTGAGCGTGCCCTGGCGCTGGAGCCGCAGCTCGCCGAGGCGCTGGCTGCTCGTGCCCGCCTCTCCTTGGCACAGGGGAGATATGAGGAGGCGGCCGACTATGCGCGCCGGGCTGTTGAGCGCAAACCCGATTGTGAAAACGCCTACTGGACTTTGGGACAAGCCTACTTCTCTTCAGATCGCTGGACGGAAGCTGCGGCGTTAGCCGAGCGCGCCGTCGAAGCCGGCGGCGCTGACTACAATGTGTATGTTCCCTACATGATGGCGCTTGAACGCCTAGGACAGAAAGAGGCCGCCCGCAGCCTCCGGCAACGACAGATTCGCGCTGTGGAGCAGCACCTTGAACAAGTTCCCGAAGATGTGCGTGCACGCATCTTGCTTGCCAGCGATCACGCCTCTCTTGGCAACGAGGAAGATGCGATCCGGGAAGTGCAAAGGGCCGTGGCGCTGCGTCCCAACGATTCCAACATCCTGTACAACGCCGCTTGTACTTACGGAGTCCTTCAAAAAAAGGCAGAAGCACTGATGTCGCTCAAGAAGGCAATGGATGCCGGTTTTGTCAGGCTGGACTACCTTGCCCGAGACCCGGACTTGGCCTGCTTGCATGGGGACCCGGAATTCCAGCTCCTGCTGGACGAAGGCAAACGCAAAGCCTAGCCGTCGTACTCGGCAATGAGACGCGCATCCCCTGTTCCAAGACCTGCTGCGGCGGATGAACTTCCCGGAGTAAGCTACTCACCCGACC
>JALLOH010000223.1 GCA_027717655.1 Acidobacteriia bacterium AH_259_A11_L15 | reverse complement strand
GTTAGAGTGTCAGGATGCAAATCTGCCACGGGAAAGTCCCCCGCGCCCGCCAGCTGGCGGGCGCGGGGGTGGAACGGAGCCGTGCCGCCCGAGCCCGGCTGCAATGGATGGATTTCTACCGCACCCACGGGCAGAACGCCGCCCTCACCTGCCGGCGCTTCGGTCTCAGCCGGCAGACCTTCTATCGCTGGCAGCGCCGCTACCACCCGGAGGACCTGACCCCCCTGGAGGATCGCTCCCATCGCCCCCACCGCCGGCGCCAGCCTACCTGGAGCCCGCAGTTGGCCGAGCAGGTGCTGCGGCTGCGGCGGCAGTACCCGCGCTGGGGGAAGGATAAGCTGGTGGTGCTGCTCCACCGGGAGGGCTGCCAAGTCTCCACCTCGATGGTGGGTCGGATCTTGACCCGGCTGAAGCAGCGCGGCCGGCTGCGGGAGCCCCCCCGCCTCCGGGGAGCCCCCCGCCGTCCTCCCCGGCGGCGTCCCTACGCGGTGCGCAAGCCCCGCGACTGGCGCGTGGAGCAGCCCGGCGACCTCATCCAGGTCGACACCTTAGAGCTGCGCCTCCTCCCGGGCGTGGTGTTCAAGCAGTTCACCGCTCGCGACGTGGTCTCCCGGTGGGACGTGCTGGAGGCCCACCGCCGAGCCACCGCCCCGGCCGCCGCCCGCTTTCTGGACACCCTCCAGCAACGCCTGCCCTTCCCGGCCCGGGCCCTGCAGGTGGACGGGGGCAGTGAGTTTGCGGCTGAGTTCGAGCAAGCCTGCCGGGACCGGGGCCTGCGCTTGTTCGTGCTGCCTCCGCGCTCGCCCAAACTCAATGGTGCCGTCGAGCGCGCCCAGCGCACCCACACCGAGGAGTTCTATGAGGTCACCGCCTGCTCCCTGCCCCTCGCCCAGTTGAACCAAGACCTGCGAGCCTGGGAGCAGGTCTACAACACCGTGCGTCCCCACCAGGCCTTGGGCTACCTCACCCCGCAGCAGTTCCTGCGCCGGTGGGAATCTCAGCGAAAGGAGCTAGAGTGTCACTAATCTACTGGACGAGTACA
>JALLOH010000222.1 GCA_027717655.1 Acidobacteriia bacterium AH_259_A11_L15 | reverse complement strand
GCCAACGACACCAATGGGGTCAACGACCTGTTCATTCGCGACCTTTCCAACGCCCAGACCGTGCGGGTTTCGCTGGCCAACGACGGGAGCGAATCGAACGGGGAGACGGGGACGCCGGACCCCAGCCAGTTCGGAGGCGCGCCCTCGCCGACCGCGGGCCTGAGCGGCGGGGGACGCCTGGTGGCCTTCACCAGCGCCGGGACCAACCTGGTGGCCGACGATCGCAACCTATTGCGGGATGTCTTCCTGCGCGACCGGCAAGCGGCCACCACCACGCGCCTCAGCCTGGGCCTGGACGGGATCAATCCCAACGGGGATAGCTTCGACCCGGACGTCAGCCTGGACGGCACCACGGTGGCGTTCGCCTCGGAAGCAAGCAACCTGGTGGTCAACGACACGAACGACGCGGCCGACATCTTTGCGGTGTGCTCGGACGGGACGGTCAGCGCGTCTTGCGGCGGCATCAGCGACCCGCCCGTCATCGTGGTCTCGCGGCTCCGTGACCCGCAGGTGGGCGCGCTCTACTCGGGGACGTTGCTGGCGGTGGGCGGAAGCGAACCGTACTTCTGGACGCTGCAGGAGGGCGCCCTGCCCCCCGGGCTTTCCCTCGACCCGTTGAGCGGTCGCATCTCCGGGGTGCCCCAGCAGGCGGGCCAGTTCCGTTTCACGGTGCTGGTGCTGGATAGCGGCCGGCCCATGCGGCGAAGCCAGCGGACGTTTACCCTGGTGGTGCGCTAGACCCTTCTTATCCGGAACCAAGGCCCCTCAGGAGCTAAAACCGTGGCCTTCCGAACGCCGGCAAGGTCGCGCCCCCGAGGGACCTAGGCGGCGCCGCGGCCGGCGAGCACGCGAGGGATGGTCTTCAGAAAAATCTTCAAATCGAGCCAGAGCGACCAGGTGTCGATGTAGTCGAGGTCGAGCTGCATCCAGCGGGCGAAGCTGAGGCGGCTCCTTCCTTCCAGCGCCCACAGGCAGGTCAAGCCGGGGCGCATGCGCAGCCGGCGGCGCTGCCAGGGCTGGTACTGCTCGACTTCCTGGGGCAGGGGCGGGCGGG
>JALLOH010000221.1 GCA_027717655.1 Acidobacteriia bacterium AH_259_A11_L15 | reverse complement strand
TCAGTCCTTCGCATGAGCTCTCATCATGACCTGGTATGCCGCCCAGGCGTCCAACAAAGGCGGTACTACTGTCGTTCGCCGTGCTCCATGGGCCTGGGTTACGGCAAATTTCACCTCCGCAGCGGTTGCAGCGGGGAATTCTGACCACAGCAGCGCGATGGTACCAGTCACAAACGGTGCTGCGGCACTGGTTCCTCCGAACGTGAGGGGTTTGCCCTCGGCTCCGAGACTCGTAATGTTCTCACCGGGTGCACTAAGCCCTCGCCTACCGATCGAACATCCTAGATTCGAATCGGACATGGGTCTGCCACGAAGGTCACACGCAACCACTGGAATCACTCCCGGGTGGCGGGTAATGGCCGAACTACCAACCGTTCCCTGATTGCCCGCCGCCGCTACAACGATAACCCTCCACCGGGCAGCATGGTCCAAAGCCTCTTCTAACTCGCGCTGACCTCTGGATGATGGTTGCGCCAAGGCAACACTTAAGTTCACCACCCGCGCGCCCGCCTCAACGCAAGCGATGATTGCCGCTGCCAGTTCCTCAGGAGTCGCGCTTGGCATCTGTCCGTTGGCTGGTGTTGCCTCGGCGAGGATGGGCCTCAGCAGGAGGGTACAGTTGGGGCAGATTGCCGGGGCTGGGGAATTTCTCTTCGCACACAGGATCCCAGCGGCAAAGGTTCCGTGCATGCAGGCGGCACTGCTGGCGCGAGAACACGTGCCGCGCAGTTCTCCTGGAATCTCGCGGATGTTTTGGCTCGCAAGCTCGGGATGATTCACGGCAACGGGACCATCTACTAGTCCGATCGTAATTTCCGTTCTGCCACTGGTACATTCCATCAACGCTGTGAGCTTAATCAAATCCAATGGACTCCAGCGCTTGGCAGCCCCACCTCCAGTCGAAAGGACTGGCGTTAAAGAGGTATGGGATGGCATCGGTGACCGCCCTTGCCTCAAGGCAACTTCCGGTGCAAGTCCGTCGCTTAGACTGGAATTTCCGATTTTAGCTTTACGTTTGTACGCCAGTCGCCCTCTTGCGTCAACTGTCCCAGGTACAGGGA
>JALLOH010000220.1 GCA_027717655.1 Acidobacteriia bacterium AH_259_A11_L15 | reverse complement strand
CTCCTGGAACGTGATCCAGTTGGTGCCGCCGGCCCCGGCATCCACCAGGACCACCCCCAGAGCGCGCTCGTCCGGGGTCAGGCAGGCTTCCGCGGCGGCCAGCGGCTCGAGCACCGTGTCCTGGACCACCACCCCGGCGCGGTTCACCGCCCCCACCAGATTCCGCGTGGCCGCGGCGGCGGCGGTGACGATGTGCACGTTCACTTCCAGGCGCCGCCCCAGCAACCCCAGGGGGTCGCGGATGCCGTTCTGCTGGTCGAGGAGAAATTCCTGCGGCAGGACATGCAAGAGCTCCTGGTCGGGCGGCAGGGAGACGCTGCGGGCGGCGTCAATGGCCCGGCGGAGCTGACCGCGCACGAGTTACGCCTGCCGGTTCGGCTGGGTCTGCCGAAGGGACTGGCGGGGGCCACCGCCACGCTGTCCAGCCCCGCCTGCGCGAGCGCCGTGGGCTTGGTGCTCCACGCCAATCGCCTGCGGCTGGCCCGCAGCCGCCGGGGCAGGGGGCTGGTTTATCGCTTGCGGAATTTTCTGAATGGCCGCGCGGGGGCGGCCGGTGCCTGACATTCCAACTCGGAGGGAAAAAGCGGCTATGAGTCCACAGCGGAATAGGAAGCTGGGCGCGAACGGCAAGGCGACGGAACCGGCGGCGAACGTGGCGCGCCTCAAGGTGCTGGGCGTAGGGGGCGGCGGAGGGAACGCGGTGAACCGAATGATTCGCGCTCGCGTGCAGGGCGTGGAGTTCCTGGCCGCGAATACCGACGTGCAGGCGCTGAAGCAGTCGCGGGCCTCCCTCAAGCTGCAGCTGGGCGCCAAGCTCACCAAGGGCTTGGGGGCGGGCGCCAACCCGGAGATCGGCCGCCAGGCGGCGCTCGAGGACACGGAGAAGCTGGTGGAAGTTCTGGAAGGCGCCGACATGGTGTTCATCACCGCCGGCCTGGGCGGGGGCACCGGGACGGGGGCCGCGCCCATCATCGCCCGGCTGTCAACCGAGCTGGGGGCGCTGACGGTGGCGGTGGTCACCAAGCCCTTCGCCTTCGAAGGCAAGCGCCGGATGCTGCAAG
>JALLOH010000021.1 GCA_027717655.1 Acidobacteriia bacterium AH_259_A11_L15 | reverse complement strand
TTCTACGTTGTCGTTCATCGTCAGTCCCCTAACTGCAACCTGAGGTACCACCACAGTTATGACATTTGTAGCAAGAACCGTTGCGGGTCATCAGGGAGCCACAATCAGGGCAGGTGGGCGCATCGGGGGGCACCTGGACCGGCCCCGGCACCTGGCCTGCCTGCGCTTCGGGCAGGTGCGCGACCGCCTCGGCGGCCCCACTCACCTCGGCCGCGGCCTTCACCGCCGGGGCGGGCTGGGCCTCCACCGACCCTTCACCGTTTATGCCGATGTCGACCGTCTTGTATTCCTTGGAGATGAACTGGGCGCCCAGCCAGCGGAAGATGTAGTCGATGATGGACTTGGCAATCGGAATCTCCGGGTTACTGGTCCAGCCGGAGGGCTCGAAGCGGACGTGCTGGAACTTGTCCACATAGGTCTTGAGGGGGACGCCGTGCTGGAGGGCGATGGAGATGGCCAGGGCAAAGCTGTCCATCACGCCGGAGAGGGTCGAGCCTTCCTTGGCCATGGTGATGAAAATTTCGCCCGGCTCCCCATTCCGGTAGAGCCCGACGGTGATGTAGCCCTCGTGGCCGGCGATGGAGAACTTGTGGGTGATGGCCTGGCGGGTGGCCGGCAGCTTGCGCCGATAGAGGGTCCCGGGGATCCCCGCGGCCGGAGTCCGGGGGCTGAGGGCGGACTTCACCTCAATTTTCTTGGTGGAAAGGGGCTGCACCCTCTTAGAGGCGTCGCGGTAGATGGCGACGGCCTTCAGCCCCAGGCGCCAGGCCTCCAGGTAGGTCTCCACAATCTCTTCCACCGTGGTCTCCTCCGGCATGTTGACCGTCTTGGAGATGGCCCCGCTGATGAAGGGCTGCACGGCGGCCATCATCTTGAGGTGGCCGCGGTCGGGGATGGCCCGGGTGCCCTGGGCGGGCTTCAAGGAGCAATCAAAGACGGGCAGGTGCTCGTCGTTCAGGTGCGGGGCGGCCTCGATGGTGCCGGTGCGGTCAACGTGGTCGACGATGTCGCTGACCTGGCCGGGGGGGTAGCCCAGCCGCTGCAAGGCCATGGGCACGGTGTTGTTGACGATCTTAATCACGCCCCCGCCCACCAGCCGCTTGTACTTCACCAGGGCCAGGTCGGGCTCGATGCCGGTGGTGTCGCAGTCCATCATGAAGGCGATGGTGCCCGTGGGGGCGATGACCGAAGCCTGGGCGTTGCGGTAGCCGTGCTTCTTGCCCTCGGCCAGGGCGCGGTCCCAGGCGTCCTGGGCGGCGGCCAGCAGCGCCGGGGGAACGTTCTGCGTGTTGACGCCGCGGAGGGCGTCGCGGTGAATGGAGATGACGCCCAGCATAGAGTCGCGGTTGGGGGGGGAGCCGGGGAAGGGCCCGGTGACCTCGGCGATGCGGGCGCTGGTCAAGTAGGCCTGGCCGGTGAGCAAGGCGGTGATGGCGCCGGCGATGTCCCGGCCCTTGTCCGAGTCGTAGGGGACGCCGGAGGCCATCAGCAGCGCGCCCAGGTTGGCGTAGCCGAGGCCGAGGGGCCGGAAGTCGTGGGAATTGCGGGTGATCTTCTCGGTAGGGTAGCTGGCGTTGTCGACGATGATCTCCATCGCGGTGATCATGAGGTCGACCCCGTGCCGGAAGCTCTCCCCGTCGAAGTTCCCCGCCCCGTCCACGAACTTCATCAAGTTGAAGGAGGCCAAGTTGCAGGCCGTGTCGTCCAGGAACATATATTCGGAGCAGGGGTTGGAGGCGTGGATGCGCCCGCTGGCCTTCGCGGTGTGCCAGCGGTTGATGGTGGTGTCGTACTGCATGCCGGGGTCGCCGCACTGGTGGGCGGCCCGGGCCATGCGGCGGAGGAGGTCGCGGGCGCGGAATTCGCGCAGGGGCTGGCCGGTGGTGACCGAGCGGGTCCACCAGGAACGGTCCTCGGCGGCGGCCTGCATGAAGTCATCGGTGACGCGGACGGAGTGGTTGGCGTTCTGGAAGAAGATGGAGCCGTAGGCCTCGCCGTCCAGGGTGTCGTCGTAGCCGGCCTCGATCAGGGACCACGCCTTGCGCTCCTCCCGGGCCTTGCAGTTGATGAACTGTTCGATGTCGGGGTGGTCCACGTTCAGGATGACCATCTTGGCGGCCCGGCGGGTCTTGCCGCCGGACTTGATGACCCCGGCGAAGGCGTCGAAGCCCTTCATAAAGCTGACCGGGCCGCTGGCGATGCCGCCGCCCGACAGCGTCTCCATGGAGCCGCGCAGGGTGGAGAAGTTGGTGCCGGTGCCCGAGCCCCACTTGAAAAGCATCCCCTCGGTCTTGGCCAGCCCCATGATGGACTGCATCGAGTCCTGGATGGAGTTGATGAAGCAGGCCGAGCACTGGGGCTTGGCCTGCACGCCCACGTTGAACCAGACGGGGGAGTTGAAGGCCACCATCTGGTGGAGGAGCATATGGGTGAGCTCGGCGCGGAAGGTTTCCCGGTCGTCGGCCGAGGCGAAATAGCCCCCCTCCTGGCCCCAGAGGGCCAGGGTGTCGGCCACCCGGCCGATGAGCTGCCGGACGCTCGTTTCCCGCTCCGGGGTCCCGCGCTTGCCGTGGAAGTACTTGGAGGCGACGATGTTGGTGGCGGTCTGCGACCAGTCCTTGGGAACCTCGACGTTGGTCTGCTCGAAGATGACCTCACCCTTCTCGTTGGTGATGGAGGCGGTCCGGAGCTCCCATTGCACCCCCTCGTAGGGAGAGACCCCCGGCTGGGTGAAGCGGCGCTGGAACTTAAGCCCGGCTTGTGCTTGTGTGCTGCTGGAAAGGACTTCCCGCTCGCCCATTGCTTCCGCTCCTCCGACCCCCTTAAGGATGCCTGCAACCTGCTCCTGCAACTTCCAGTCCGCTTCCGCCACCTGACGGAATCCCTTTCCGCCCGCCCTCGGGCTCGTCAGGGAGGAACGGGCTCCCCCGGTTCTGGCGCTGCAGCTAGCTGGCCCCTGAGGAACTCCCGTTGTGCTCGGCCTTATACGCCTGCCCCACAAGCCTTGTCAAGAGGAAAAATACACCCTATGGAGATTTTTCACAAGCGTGTGGCTATATATTGTGAGCGAACACCAGGCGAAAGTACAACCCTTCGGCCGCTTACAATTGTTTACCGGCTTTTACGCCCGCTTGACACATCCCCCGTTCCTTTCTCGTATGATGTACGTCCATCAAGAAAGGCGAACACCGGCACGGAGAGGTGGGCCGATGAAAAAGAAGAAGTGGTGGCGCTGGGATGGGCGCATGCGCCTGTTCCTGACCATGGAGCTGGCGGTGGTGCTGCCGGCGGCGGCGCTGATTGGGTTCAGCGTCTGGAAGCTGCACTCCATCCAGCGGGACAAGGTCATCGAGGCCGCCATCCAGCGCGACTTCCAGCGCATGCTGAAGGTCTCCGAGAAGCGGCTGGTGGAAGAGGGCTACGCGCTCCTGCAGGCCGTCCGGGCCGACTTCCCTTCCCCGGAGGACCGGCTTGGGCCGGCGCTAGAGGAAGTCCTGGCGAACCACCCCTACGCCGCCCACGTATTCCTCTATGACGAGAAGACGGGGCTGCTCTTCCGCTCCCAGCCGGGACGGATGGAGGAGGACGATTTTCGGCGGGAGAGCGAAAAGCTCCACGCAGGCATCCGCTGGATCAAGACGGAAACCGAGTACCTGCGGGAGCAGTTCTACAAGCAGAAGGAGAGCGGGTATCCGCAGGTGTACACGATGCCAACCTGGGCCCCGCGAAAGGACGGGCGCGGCTATCAAATCGTCGCCCTGTTCCCGCTGCCCAAGTTCCCTTCTGAGCGGGTGGCGGTGGGTGGCATGGTGTTCGACAGCGAATACCTGACGGAGGAGTTCTTCCCCGCGGTGTTCGACAAATTGCTGGCGAAGGATTTCGCCGAGCGCAGCGGCGGGGGGAAGGCGGCGAGCTCGGAAGTGGCCATGATGGTGCGCCCCAAGGGCATGAAGAAGCCGCTGGCCACCTCGGCCGGGTGGGACGCCGGCAAGCCCGAAGTGGAGCGGAACATCGAGATGAGCTTTCCGGGGCTGACCCTGGCGATCAAGTTCCAGGGGACGACGGTGGCGGCGCTGGCGCAAGAGTTCCAACGGAACGCCCTTTTGGTGATCGGGGGGTTGTCCCTGTTTCTGGCGGGAGGCATCCTGCTGACCTACCGGAACGTGATCCGGGAGATGGGGCTGGCCAAGCTGAAGTCGGACTTCGTCTCCAACGTCTCCCACGAGCTGCGCACGCCGCTGTCGCTCATCCGGCTCTACGCGGAGACACTGGAGTTGGGGCGGGTGCAGACGCCGGAGAAACAGCAGGAGTACTACGGCATCATCCGCAAAGAGAGCGAGCGGCTGACGGCCCTGATCAACAACATCCTGGACTTTTCCCGCATCGAGGCGGGCAAGAAGGAGTACAGCTTCACCGACACCAACCTCTCCGTCTTGGTGCGGGACACGCTAGAGAGCTACCGCTACCAGATCGAGCAGATGGGGTTCGCCTTTGACGTCCGCATCGAGGACAACCTGCCGCGCATGCAGGTGGACCGGGAGGCAATCGCCCGCTCGCTGCTGAACCTGGTGAACAACGCGGTGAAGTACTCCCAGGGAGAGAAGTACCTGGGGGTGAACCTCTACCGGACGAATGGGCTGGTGAAGCTGGAGGTGATCGACCACGGGATCGGCATCCCGCGCAGCGAGCAGCCCAAGGTCTTCGAGAAGTTCTACCGGGCGGGCGACTCCCTGGTGCACAACACCAAGGGCAGCGGAGTGGGGCTGTCGCTGGTGCGCCATATCGTGCAGGCGCACGGCGGCCAAATCTCAGTGGAGAGCATGCCGGGCCAGGGCAGCAAGTTCACCATCGCCCTGCCCATGCAGCCCCCCGCAGGCCCTCCAGGGGCTACGGCGTAGAGACAAGGAACGGGAGGCAGGGATGAGCAAGACGCGCATTTTGATCGTGGAAGACGAGCCCAGCATGGTGAGCGGGCTGCGAGATAACTTCGAGTACGAGGGCTACCACGTGCTGACGGCCGGCGACGGCGTCGACGGACTGGAGAAAGCCCTGGCCGAGTCACCCGACCTGGTGGTGCTGGACGTAATGATGCCCAGGAAGAGCGGGCTGGACGTCTGCAAGGAGCTGAAGGTCAAGCGCCCCTCGATGCCCATCATCCTGCTGACCGCGCGCGGGCAGGAACTGGACAAAGTGGTGGGGCTGGAGCTAGGGGCGGACGACTACGTCACCAAGCCCTTCTCCATCCGGGAGCTGCTGGCGCGGGTGAAGGCGGTGCTGCGCCGGGCCAAGACCTTGCCGCGGGAGCAGGAGAGCTACTCTTTCGAGGACGTGGTCGTGAACCTGAAGCGGCACGAGGTGCTACGCAAGGGCAAGGCCGTCGCCTTTTCCGCCAAGGAGTTTGACCTGCTGCGCTACCTGCTCTGCCACCCCGGCGAGACCCTGAGCCGGGACCGGCTGCTGGAGGACGTCTGGGGGTACGACCACTACCCCACCACGCGCACCGTGGACGCCCACATCGTGCGCCTGCGGCAGAAGCTGGAGCCCCACCCGGAGAAGCCCCGCCTCATCCTGACCGTGCACGGGGTGGGCTACAAGTTCGTAGGCACCTAGGAGAGAGCGACGGTGGGCAGAACCCGGCAAGCACGAACGCCAAAGAAGACGGGTACCCTCCCGGTGCTGCCCTTCCCCGCGCGCGGCAATGGCGCCCGGGCGGCCGCGCAGCTCAGCGAACGCGTGCGCGAGCTGGAAGCCCGCCTGGCGGGCCTGGAGCAGGAGCAGCGGCGGCTGCAGCGCTCGCTCTTCGCCGCCGAGCAGGTGCAGCGCAAGCTCTGCGCGCCGCGCCACCTACGGCGGGGGCGGTTCGAGATCGCCAGCGAAATCTTCCCCGTGCGCTACATCTCCGGCGATTTCTACGACATCTTCCCCCTGAGAGCGGCCACCGGCCTGGTAGTGGGCGACATCGCCGGCAAGGATTTGGCCGCGGGGCTGTGGTTCACCCACCTGATGGGGCTGATCCGCATTCACGCCGGCCAGCAGGCCGATCCGGCCGACGCCTTGGCGGCCATCAACCGCGACCTCTTCCGGGTGCAGGAGGTGCCGCAGATGGCCTCGCTGTTTCTGGCGCGGCTGGACGCGCAGCGGGGCGAGCTCCTCTACTCGAACGCCGGGCACCCGCCGGCGTTCGTGCTGCGGCACGATGACGGGGTGGAGTCGCTCAACGAGGGCGGGCCGCTGCTGGGGGTGATCCCCCGGGCGGCGTTTCGCTCCAGCCGGGTGTGGCTGGAACCGGGGGACACGCTGGTGAGTTATTCCGACGGCATCCTCGAATGCCGGAACTGCCGGGAGGAAGAGTTCGGGATGGAGCGCCTGCTGGAGACGGCGCTGGCCGCCCGGGGCTCCTCGGCCAATGCCATGCTGTTCTCCCTGCTGGCCGCCGTGCAGGATTTCGCCGGCAACTACCCCCGAGAAGACGACTTCACCGTCCTGGTCGCCCGCCGCCTGCCCTAATTCTTCCTCCCACCCTCCCAGCTAGGCCGTCTGAGACTGCAAATACTCCTCCAGGGCGGCGAGGAAGCGGTCGAGGTCGGCCTGGTTGAGATAAATGTGCGTGGAGAGGCGGAGGCGGGTCTCGGAGGTCCCACGGATGCGGATGCGGTGCTTCTCGTAGAGCCACTGCTGGAGCTTCATGCGGTCGAGTCGAGGGAAGTTCACCGCCAGGATGCCGCCGGTGAACTCCTCCCCGGGGGCGGAATGCAGCTCCGCTCCGGGGAAGTCCGCGATGCGGCCCTTGAGATAGGCGTGGAGGTCGCGGATGCGGCGCTCGATGCGCTTGGGGCCGATGGCGCGCCAGAAATCAATCGCCGCCTTCAACCCCACCAGGAGGCTCATATTGGTGGAGCCGAAGTGTTGCAGGCGGGCAGCGCGGATTTCGCGGTTGTCCCACTCGGCGGTGGCCAGGGTGTTCCACAGCCGGTCGAGGACATCGTTGCGGACGTAGAGCAGCCCGCAGCCCAGCGGGGCCAGCAGCCACTTGTGGGGGCTGGAGACGTAGAAGTCGCAGTCGATTTCCTTGACGTTGACCGGGAACATGCCGACGGCGTGGGCGCCATCAACCAAAGAGAAAATCCCGTGCTGGCGGGCCCAGCCGCAGAGCTCGCGCACGGGTAGCACCACTCCGGTGGTGGTGGTTACGTGGCTGACCAGTAGGACGCGGGTGCGAGTGGTGCGCTGGGCCTCGAAGAAGTCGAGTAGTTGCTGCTTACTCGTGGGGGGAATGGGCAGCTCCACCTGCTTGACCTCGATGCCGTAACGCTTGGCCTTCAGCCGCCAGGGTTCCAGGCCGCTGGGGTGCTCCTGGTCGGTGGTCAGGACTTCATCGCCCGGCTTGAGGTCGAGACCGTTGGCGACGTAGTTCAGGCCCTCGGTGGCGTTGCGGACCAGGGCCAGCTCGTCGAGCTCCGCCCCGATGAACTCGGCCATGGGCCGGCGGTAGGCGTCCCAGCGACCGTAGCCCCAGAGGGGATACTGTTCGGTATCGTCGTTTTCGAGCTGCTCTTCCCGAAGCACGCTCTCGAGGAAGGCGCGCACCACCGGCAGTGGGGAGGAGCCGACGGTGCCATTGTTCAGGTAGAGAAAGCCGCGGCGGAAGAGGAACTGGCGGCGCAGCTCGCTCCAGTAGGTCTCCGAGCTGCGGCGGAAAAGCTGGTCCGAGGGCAGCGGGGGCGCCTCCGGGCAGAGCGCCCGGTGGATGAGGTCGGGGTAAACGGGCAGCGGGCCGGCCTCGGCCGGGTGAGCCCAGCCCGCCAGGGTTGCCGCTCCCAGGGCCTGGATGAATTCGCGTCGCTCCAGCATAGGAACCTCTCCGAATAAGCTTCCGGGGATAGAGTTACCGGGCAGCTATTGTACAGCGGAAGGCGAGGGGCCGGGGACGCGAGCGCGGCGGGCTCACTCGCCCGGGGCCAGGATTCTCCCGCGGAACCAGCGCCACAGCAAGGCGAACAGGAACAGCGGCAACACGGCGAACCGCAACAAGAAGCGGAGGGCGGCGCGGGCGCTTTCGCCGGTCAGGAACCCCTGCTCGAGCCGCAGCCACACCACCGCAGCCAATCCCCCCAACAAGACCAGCAAGAGAACCCCCCTGGCCCCGGGCAGGAGCCGGCGTTCGCGGGCGGGCCCAGGTGGGCGGCGGGCCAGACGCGCCACCAGACCCAGCAGCAGGCCGGGAAAGAGAATCTCCAGGCCCACCACCGCATAGACCCACAGGCGGGGAGCGATGGTTTCCGGGTCGTAGAGGGAGAAGAGGAAGGGGCGGGAATAGACCAGCAGGTAGGCGTAGAGGGCGTCGAGGGGGTGGCGAAGGGCGAATTCGGGCAGCGACAATAAGTAGCGGGGCTGGTGCAGGTAGTTGGCGAGGTTGTTGACCACCAGGGTCAGGAACAGGCTGACCCACACCAGCAGGGCCAGGGAGACCGCCACCCGAAGCCCGCGGGCCAGCGCCCGGGTCTCGCGGGTGGCGATGAACCCGGCTAGCAGGGTGGCCAGCAGCAGCCAGAGGATACCGTCGGTGGCCAGGAGAAAGCCGGGGCCGCGCACTCGGCTGAGCCAGAGGATACCCAGCAAGGCCAAGAGGGGGAAGACCCGCAGAGCCCAGCGGTGCGCGCCCGCCAGGCGCCGCAGGGCGGCCAGCACCGCTACCAGCCCGCCCAGCCAGGCCAGCAAGAGCAACAGGGCGCGGAGCTCCATCCGCAGGGGCCGGGGCTGCGGCGGCAGCCCGACGGCCCGGCGGAACCAGTCGCGCACCTCGCGCTGAATGCCGGGGTCTTGCAGCTCGGTGAAATGGTCGGCGGTGGGGGAGACGCCCAGCCGGCGGGCGGTGCCGCGGGCGAACTCGCCCACGGTGGTGTTCTCCCCGGCCAGCGTGGCGGCGCTGGCCCGGAAAGTCTCCCGCATGCGGTTCAGCCCCCGGAACTCATCGTAGAGCCCGGTTGCCCAGAGCAGGTTGGGCGGGGCCTCGGGAGTAACCTGGGCCCCCATTCCGATGGAAGCCACGGCGGCAATGGTGGGGTCAGAGAGGGCGGCTTCAATGGCCAGGGTGCCGCCGACGGAATGGCCGGCGAGGACAATGCGGGCGGGGTCGACTTCGGGAAGCCCGCGCAGGTAGGCGACCGCCGCGGCGAGGTCGGCGCGGAGAATCTCCTGGGCGCCGGCGCGCTGCAACTGGCGGTTCTCTCCCGGGGCCCGCCCGCGCCAATCGAAGACCAGAACCACGAAGCCGTCGCGGACCAGCTCCAGGGCCAGCAGGCGGGCGTACTCGGGGGGATCGTTGAAAGGCTGGCAAATGACGGCGGCCGGCGCCGCCGGGGAGGCCGGAGGCTGGGGGAAATAGGCAACCACCCAGAGCGGGATTCCCAGGCCATTCTCGATTCGGGTGTAGTCGAGGCGATGGGGCGGCTCGGGGAGCGAGAGCGCCAGCAGCAGAAAAACCAGCGCCAGGCCCCCGGCCAGGGCCCACAGGGGAGGAAGCAGGCGATGCATTCAGGCCACAAGACTAGCACAGGATGGGCGCTCCCTATCCGCCGGCTCGGGCCCAAGGGGGCAACGCGGGGCGGGGGGACAGGTGTTGCCACCCTAGACTATTTTCCTATTCCCCTGCCCGGCCGGGTTGCCTAGGTTCGGGGGGACGGGGGAATGAATCCAGGGGTATGGGCGAACCCGGTAGAGAGCAACGGAAGCATCCGCGGGCGCGGCTGTTCACGCTGACCCAGACGCTGACCCCGACCAGCGGCCAGAGCGGGCTGGGGCGGATGGAAGACCTCAGCGTGGGCGGCCTGCACATCCTCTCGGGGGAAACCCTCGATCCCAACACCAAAGTTCTGGTACGATTCAATCTGCCCGGCGGCCACCCCGTAGAAGCCCAGGGAGTGGTGGTGCACGCGCACCGCGGCTTTTACATGGGCATCCAATTCCTGGAGATCAAGAAGGAAGACCGGAAGGCCATCGAAGCGTTCGTGGGGCAGAAAAGCCGAGCCGGCAGCGTGAGCTTCACCGCAAGTCCCTGACCCGGAGCAGGGAGACAGGATGGAGATCAAACCCAGAGTCTTGGTGGTCGAGCCGGACGCGGCGGCGCGGAAACTCATCGTGGGCGCGCTGAAGGCGAGCGATGCCGAGCCCGAACCGCTGGCCTCGGGCCAGCAGGCCGACTCCCTGGTGCAAAAGGAGAAGTTTGACGGGATTTTCCTGGACTGGGGCCTGGCGGACGTGGTCCCGCTGGAGTTGGTCAAGCGCATCCGCCAGTCCCGCTCGAACTATGCCACCCCCATCGTAGCCATGGCCAAGGAGAGCGCACGGGAAGCGATGAGCCAGAGCTTCAAGGAGGGCGTGACCTTTTTCCTGAGCAAGCCCCTGAGCGCCGGCAAGGTGCAGCGCCTGCTGGCCGTCAGCCGCGGGCTCATCCTGGAGGAGCGCCGCCGCTTCCAGCGCGTCCTCCTCTCCGTACCGGTCAAGTGCGAGCACAAACAGGAAACCCGCAAGGGGAGGAGCATCGACTTGAGCACGCGCGGCATGCTGGTCAAGACCGACAAGCCCTACCCGCAAGATTCCGATGTACAGCTCTCCTTTACTCTGCCCGCCGAGCGGGAAATCCCGCTTCACCCCTACGGGCGGGTGATGCGGGTCACTCCGGCGCAGGAAATGGGCGTTCGCTTCCAGCGCCTCTCCGCGGACGACCGGAAGCAAATCGCCGACTTCGTGGAAGCCACGCTGGAGAAGTCCCGCGCCCAGCGGCCCCAGTAACGACAAGGGCTTTCCCTGTGTAGCCCGGCTACGATCCAGCGCAAAAAGAGAAATGTTGTTGACTTCGCCAACCGGCGGGGAATAGAGTAGACCTCAAGGTCCCGCCACAACCAAGTTGAGCTTGGCCTTTCCGCGTGGGGGAGACGCGGAGAGCCGGCTGCCGCCACTTCATGCCGCTCCCGCAGGATCACTGGGATCGAGGGGGTGAGGGATGTCTCCTTCGCAGGCTGATCCGAACCGGGAACTCTTCATCAATCTCTACGCCACCAAGCTGAAAGAACTTCGGAGCACGCCGTACGCGCAACGAGACATCCGGGAGTTGGAGAGGACGGCGGAGCGCTGTCTGGAGGCGGTAGAAAAGGCGCTGGCCGGCGACCGGGGGCCTCTGGAGCGCTACATCGAGCAGACGGCCCTGGTTCGCAGCCGTGAAGGTTGTCGGAGCTGGCAGGTCCTTCAAAGTTTCGACGCCTTCCGCGATGTGGCCAAACTGCTCCCGCACGGACTGGGCGAGTTCGTCCCCATGGACGACGTGTTGCACTGGGCCATGGTGCGCTTCTCCCAGCTCTATGAAGAATTGCAGACTGAGCGCGGGCTGGTACGCATGATGGAATCGCTTACCCTGGCCTTGGATTCCAAGGAGAGATACACGTCGTCCCATTCCCAGTCGGTGCAGAAAATCGCCGAGAAAATCGCCCGCGTCCTGGGGGTGGACATTGGGCTGGCCGGGCTGCTGCACGACATTGGCAAGATCCACGTGCCCGACAGCATCCTCACCAAACGGGCAGCCCTGACCCCGGAGGAATGGGCGATCATGCGCCAGCACCCCTACCATTCCTTCCGCATCCTGTCGCCCATGGCGCCGGCGGCTGCCTCCATCAGCCTGCGCCACCACGAGCGCCCCGACGGCCGAGGCTATCCCCTAGGGGAACGCGAGGTGCCCCTGGAAGCCAGCGTCATCTCCGCCGCCGACACCTTGCACTCGATTTGCTCCAGCCGCTCCTACCGGGGCTACCAGCGGTTGGATTTCGCCCTGGAGCAAATTCGCACCAACCAGGGAAAGCAGTTCCTGCCCGAGGTGGTGCTGGCGGTCGAAAAAGCTTACGGGGACATGGCGGGCCTGCTGGCCGCCTTCGCGCCCCCCGCGCAATCCCCGGCATAACCTATGGGTCTCTCTCCGGAACTCGAACGGCGCCAGACACCCCGGATGGGGAGTACGCTCCCGATCAGCATGGAGTGGCGAAGCGAGAACGGGCAGATTTGTCGCGCCCGCGGCAGCACGCGCGATGTGTGTCGCCAAGCGGTTTACTGCTTTCTGGAGCAACCCTTACCTGTGGGACTCCCCGTCGGGTTCGACGTGGTTTTCCCCGGCGAGTTCACCGCCGCAGCTCCCCTGAAGCTTCGCTGCAACGGTCGCATCCTGCGGAGCGAAAGTTTGGGGCGGCGCTTTGGGGTAGCGGCGTCGATCGAAGCTCACCAAGTGCTGGAAACCACGGACGTGAGGACGGAGGCCGACCGGCGCGCCTACACGCGCATTCTGCCGCGCTCGGCCATCGTGGTGGAGTATCCGGGGCTGCGCTCGGTGATTCGCGACCTGAGCGTCACCGGAGCCTTTATCGAGGATGAGCGTCCCTTGCCGGTAGGACGGCTATTCGACCTGCGCCTGTGCACGGATGGCTCCGGGGGGGAACTCGTGGTCAAGGCTATCGTGCGCCGGGTGGAGCCCCAGATGGGGATGGCGGTGGAATTTGTGGCCCTCAGCCAAGAGGCACACCAGCAGTTGCAGGAGATTGTGAAGGGGGGCGGGATGGCGCCGGCGTGAGCCGCGCGGCTATCCACTCAGGCAGTCGCCGGAAGCTGGCTGGCCAACAGGCGGCGCAACCGGGAGCGGTCCCCCAGCTCCATGCTGAGAATCTCGAAGCCTACCTGCAGGGGCCGGGGCTGGCGCAGGCGGGCCAGGGCCCGCACCGGGCGGAGACCGGTCTGGAGCAGGAGTTCCACCTCGGCGGCCTGCGGGGCTGAGTTCTGGGTCTCGGCCAGGCCCCCGCCCAGGCTCAGCACCTCGGTCAGCAGCGGCCATCCCGAAGGAAATCGGGAGCTGCTGACCCGGGTGGGCAGCTTCGAGGCGAGGGGAATGCGCAGGTAGCGCCGCTGGCGCACCCAGGGGACGGCCGGCTCCGGCTCCAGCGGGGCCACGGCCAATTCGGCCGCCGTCAGGCCGCTGCGCTTGAGCGATTTCCGCGCCCACTCGGGGTCGATCTTGCGCAACGCCTGGGCGGCCGCGATGCGGATTTCCCGCGGCTCGCGCCAGCGCCACACCATTTTGGCCTCCACCAATTGCTGCAACAGGGGCGCCGCCGTGGGTGCCCGCAGGCGCCCCAGCGCTTCCACCGCCTTGAGCCGCAGGTAGGGCTCGCTGGATTGCGGCAGGGCGCCCCCAGCCAGGCGCATCAGGCGCGGCGCCGTCTCCCGGTCGCCGCTCAACCCGATCTCATCCAAAGCGCTGGGGACGACCAGCGGATCCAGAAAGCCCAGCAGGCGCAGCAAGAGTTGCCCGCGCTCGGGGGCTCCGCCGGCGGCCAGGGCGCGCACCACCGCGTCGTGGTGCTCGCGGCTCCACCGCGCCAGGCGCGTGGGCAACAGCTCGTCCAGAAAGCGCAGGTCGAGTCGGCTCAGCAGCCCCACCACCGCCAAGGCGGTCGCGGGGGGGTCGGCCCGCAGCTTCTCCCGCAGGTGACCGGCCACGACCGGCCCCGCCGCCGCGGCCAGCTCCACCAGCCGTTCTCGCTCCGCCCGCAGCGAACAGACCTCGAACGCCCGGTTCAGCTCCTGGGCCGCCGCCTGCGGCACCTGTCGCAGCAGGCCCGCCAGCTCCCGGGGAAGGCTGGCGCTCTTGAGGGCCTGGCGGAGGAAGACCGGCAAGCGGCTCTCCACGGCCACCCGCGTCCGCAACTCTTCCCCGGGCAACGGCTGCGCCCGCTCGATCATATCCAGCAGCTCCACCGCCTGCCCCAGGGCGCGGAAGCAGCCGCGGTGGCTGGCCTGCTGGCAGAGGCGGGTGAAGGCGGCGGCGAAAACCGACAGCATCTCCGCCCGCGACTCCCGGGCCAACTGCCGGCCCGCGTGCCCGATGGCCGACTCCAGCAAGGATTCCTCGAACGAAGCATAGAGCTCCGCCAGCTCGCTCAACGCCTGGGCGGCGCGCCCCCGGGCCGGCTCGGCGGCGCTGTGGGCGCAGAGCGCGTACTGCTCCAGCAGGTAGGCGGCCGCGTCCGGTTCCGCGCCCAGGCCCTCCACCACGCGCCGCAGCGCCCCGGGGGGCACGCACCAGGCATCCGCGCTCAGCAGCACGTGCCGGCGAACCGGCTCCGGCAAGGCGTTCCAGAACTCCTCCTCCACCAGGTCGTCGCCGCTCTGGGGCGGCACCAGCGCGAGCGCGCGCCCCAGGGTGGCCAGCTCGCTCCGCATTCGGCCCAACAAGGCTTGCGCCCCGGAGGGAGAAAGCGTTCTCCGGCGATAGGCCTCGGCAGCCATCTGCCGGATCAGCCCGCTGGCAAGCTGCACCGGCAGGGCGCGGTCGCCCGGCCCCGGCACCGCCATCGAAGAAAGAATCCGCTCCGTCGCCACCACCAGGTCGGCGGGCAAGCCCTCCAGCCGCTGGCGGAAAAACGCCGCCACCGCCGCGGCCTCGGCGTCGTCTTTCGCCCGCTGGCCGGCCAGGGCCACGTGCGCCAGCAGCCGAATCAGGCTCACCACGTCTTGCTCTTGTAGCTGCACGTCCACGCTGCTCCGGTGGAGGGGCCCGGCGTGGGCCGCGGCGGTGCTCACCAGCAGACGCAGGAATCGCTGCGGGTTTTCCAGCCACCCTTGCAGCCGCGCCCGCTCACTCCCCGGACGAGGTTGCCGGCCCTGACTCTGATTGGAAGCCATATCCCGGTGGAGGGACTTGCGTCTCCCCCTTTTCCCGCTTCTATCCAACACCTCCGCCCCGCTTCCCTCAATAGGAGAATGGTCACGCGGCTCGTAGGCCAAAGGTCGGGGGTTGAGGGTGGGGCGCTTTCCGGCCAGGCTCCTGAATCGTCGGCCCGGGGGCGTGAATCTAAAGAGGAAACACAAAAGGAGCGACTATACTTATGACGTTCGCGCTACTGCTGGGAAGCCTACTGCTGGCCGGTGTGGTGGTGGCGGCGGTCCGCCAGAGCCTCTCAGCCCGCAAAGGAAGTAACACCCTGGGACTCGGAGTCGGACAACCGGGCGGGAGAAACCACCAGGGTCAACCGCGGCCGGGGGAGCGCCCGACGAGCTAGGGGGAAGAAGGCCCTATGTCCTACACCATCGGAATCGTCACCTTGCTGGCCCTGCTGGTGCTCGCCGCCGGCCTGGCCGCGATAGTGTTGACTTTCAGCAAGCTCTCCGAAGGCCTGTTCCTCTTGCTGAAGAAAATCTACGCCGAGCCGGAAGAGAGCGAAAGAGTTTCTCGAGCGTGAGCCGCGGCCCGGGCTAGACGACGGGCCGCTCCCAAGGGAGGGAAAGCCTATGCCTGTTCTGCGACACCCGAGCGTGGTTCTGGCGGCCGCCGCCCTGCTGGGGCTCACCCTCTGGGCCCAGCAGCCCGGCCCGCGGCAGGAACGCATCCGCGGCGGCATCCTCTTGTACGTGCTGGCGCCCGATCAAATTCCCGCCATCGACAACCCCCGATTCGTCACCGCCGAAGAAGCCGACGCCTTTATGCAGCCGGACGAGCCGGTGCTGGGCATCTACGACGGCGAGGTGGCCAAGGCCTACTCCCTCTGGCAGCTCGACCACCACGAGATTGTCAACGACTCCACCCCCGGCTTCGGCCCCATCGCCGTTACCTGGTGACCCCTGGCCCACGCGGGTGTCGTGTACACCCGGACGGTCAACGGGGAGGAGCTGACCTTCGGCACCTCCGGCAAGCTCTTCCGCGACGCCCTGGTGATGTACGACCGCCAGACCGGCTCCCTCTGGACCCAGGTGGACGGCAGCGTGCTGCGGGGCGAACTCGAGGGCGCCCAACTCCAGCCCATCCCCGCCGTGCAGACCACCTGGGCGGAGTGGCGCCGCCTCCACCCGGATACGCTCGTCCTCAAGCAGGACGATGACGCCCGCGGCTCCCCCTACGCCGACTACTTCCGCGACCCCAACCAAATGGGCATCGCCGACACCCAGAACCCCGACGACCGCCTCCCCGGCAAGGCCCTGGTCATCACCCTGCGCGAAGCGGGCGACTCGCTGGCCGTCCCCCTCGAAGCCCTGGAACGAACTGGCTTCTACCAGACCCGCATCGCCGACATTCCTGTCCTCATCACCTACAGCAACTCCACCCCGCGCGTCTTCGACCGCCGGGTCCACAACCGCACCCTCGACTTCGAACTGCACCGCCGGGGAGGAGAGCTCATCCTGCGCGACCGCCAGACCCAGACCCGCTGGTCCGGCCTTACCGGCGAGGCCCTGGAAGGCAGCCTGGCCGGCCAGCAACTCCCGCCCGTCCCCCATATGGTCAACTTCTGGTTCGCCTGGGTGGCCTACAACCCCCAGACCCGCCTGGAACAACCCTAGTCCACCGGGGCTTTCTTGTCATTCTGAGGCCGAAGGCCGAAGAATCTCAATCGCAAATCATCGCAGGGATGAGATTCTTCGCTCCGCCCGGCGGCTTCGTGCAGAAGCGGTTCACCGGGAGTGGGCTTCGCTCAGAATGACAGGCACGTGAGGTGTCAACGCAGCGACAAGACAGGGATGCCTGCTTGCCCGCCGGACGCTTCGGCGGCGCTCAGGGCAAGCAGGAATGTCGGGCTTGCCCGTATTCGGGCCTGCCAAGGGAAAGTGGTGGTCCAGAAGCGGGAGCAGAGCGCTGGTTCTTATTCCTTGGCTCCCGCCTTCTTCAATAATCGAACTATGGCGCTGTGGCCCTCCCTTTGCGCATACCTCAAGGCCGTCCAGCCAAACCTGGTCTTGGCGTTGACGTCGGCACCCCCGGCCAACAAGGCCTCGACGGCAGCGGTGTGGCCTTGGTCCGCCGCGTGCATCAAGGCCGTCCGGCCACGGTTGTCTTCGGCATTGACGTCCGCCCCCCCGGCCAGCAAGGCCTCGACAACAGCGGTGTGGCCTTTTCTCGCCGCCCACATCAAGGCCGTAAAGCCACCCTCGTCTTCGGCATTGACGTCGGCGCCTCCGGCCAGCAAGGCCTCGACGATAGCGGTGTGGCCTTTGCGCGCCGCCCGCATCAAGGCCGTCCAGCCAAACCTGTCATCTTTGGCATTGACATCCGCCCACGCCGCCAACAAGGCCTCGACGACAGCGGTGTGGCCTTGGCTCGCCGCCGTCATCAAGGCCGTCCAGCCATCCTCGTGTTTGGCATTAACGTCAGCGCCCGCCGCCACCAAGAGCCGCACGACACCGGTGTGACCCTCCCACGCTGCGAGCATCAAGGCCGTCCAGCCAAACCTGTCATCTTTGGCATTGACGTCGGCGCCCGCGGCCAGCAAGGTCTCGACGACAACGGGGTGGCCTGCGCCCGCCGCCCCCATCAAGGCCGTCCGGCCAGTCCTGCTCTTGGCATTGACATCCGCGCCCGCCGCCAACAAGACCTCGACGGCCGCCACGTCCCCCTTCTTTGCGGCTTCAATCAAGTCTTGGTTGATATCCCCGGCCGTGGCCAGGAGCGGGGCCAGCAAGGCGACTAGCAGGACGGCTATCCGTGTGCGTGTCATAGCAGCCTCCTCTCTGCGCGGTAGCAGTGGGTCGGGCAAGGCAACACCCTCATTGTCGGCCATCTTACGGCGCCCCCGCAGGCAAGTCAACGCGGGGGCCTACTCCGGGAAGTTCAGGCGGCGCAGCCGGTCCCAGAAGCGGGAGCGGAGCGCTGGTTTTTATTCTCTAGCTCCCGCCTTCTTCAATATTCGAACTATGGCGCTGTGGCCTTTACTTTGCGCATACCTCAAGGCCGTCCAGCCAATCCTGTCGTCTTTGGCATTGACGTCGGCGCCCGCGGCCAGCAGGGCCTCGACGACCGCGGTGTGACCCATACTCGCCGCGCTCATCAAGGCCGTCCAGACAATCCTGTCGTCTTTGGCATTGACGTCGGCGCCCCCGGCCAACAAGGCCTCGACGACAGCCGTCTGGCCTTGGCTCGCCGCCTGCATCAAGGCCGTCCAGCCAAACCTGTCGTCTTTGGCATTGACGTCGGCGCCCGCGGCCAGCAGGGCCTCGACGACCGCGGTGTGACCCATACTCGCCGCGCTCATCAAGGCCGTCCAGCCAATCGTGTCGTCTTTGGCATTGACGTCGGCGCCCTCCTCGAGCAAAGCCTCGACGATAGCGGTGTGGCCCCCACGTGCCGCACGCATCAAGGCCGTCCAGCCCTGCACGCTCCAATTCGGGTCCGCGCCCCCGGCCAGCAAGGCTTCAACGGCAGCGGCGTCGCCCTCCTTCGCCGCTTTGATTAATTCTGCATAGGCTTGTAGCGGAACCGGTGATTCATCGTTCCTGGCTCCGGCCTCTTCCAGCAATTGAACGAGGGCGGGGTGGCCCATATTCGCCGCCAGCATCGAGGGTGTAGTGCCCTCCTCGTCTTCGGCATTGACGTCGGCGCCCGCCGCCACCAAGAGCCGCACGACATCGGTGTGACCCTCCCACGCTGCGAACATCAAGGCCGTCATGCCATACTTGTTCTTGGCATTGACGTCCGCACCCCCGGCCAGCAAGGCCTCGACGGCTGCGGTGTGTCCTTGGAGCGCCGCCCACATCAAGGCCGTCCGACCAGAGATATCGTCTTTGGCATTGACGTCAGCGTCCGCGGCCAGCAAGACCTCAATGGCAGCGGCGTCCCCCTTCTTTGCTGCTTCAATTAGGTCTTGGTTGATATCCCCGGCCGTGGCCAGGAGCGGCACCAGCAAGGCGACTAGCAGGACGGCTCTCCGTGTGCGTGTCATGGCAGCTTCCTCTCTGCGCGGTAGCACTGGGTCGGGCAAGACAACGCCCTCGTTGCCCGCGATCTTAGGCCGCGCCCGCAGGCAAGTCAACGCGGTTGGCTACTCAGCGTGTGCCGAAACCATTCAACCCCGTGGCTCCTGGCACCAGGGAGCCAGGCGTTGCAGTCCCTCCCCCACATGGTCAACTTCTGGTTCGCCTGGGTGGCCTACAACCCCCACACCCGCCTGGAACAACCCTGATCGCCCTTCCCCGGGCGGGCATTCGGTTGAAGAAGCACTAAGTGGCGCAGACATTCTTGTCTGCGCGGGCAGGCGAATGCCTGCCCTACCGTCTTTCTCTACAGGGGTACCACCCTAGATAAGAATCCGTGTCCTTGGCTAGGCCGAGCTTGACTGGATTGCCATACATGTAATCCAGCTTTTGTTGCAGTTCGGCCAAGCTGCGGACGATGCGGTCAAATGACTCTTCCTGCCAGATTTTTCCCTTGGTCCCGCGGCGCCGGTTGAGTTCCCTGGCTGTGGTTCCCTTGATTCCTTTCATCGCCCGGCTCAAGGCCATGCCTTGTTTGGGACGGAATAAGAGATGCACATGGTCTGGAAGCACAACCGCGGCCAGCAGATCGTAATACCGAGGGTCGCCGGAGACGATACGATCGCGCACCAAAGAAATTTCTTGCTGGTCGAGTTTCCTTCTTGCCGTCCGGAAGGTGACGAAATAAGTAGAACCTTCCAGCAACCAGTGGGGCAATCGACGCCGAGTTATGTGTAGCTTAGGCTCGGACACGAAACCATCTTCCCGCAGGGAAACAACAAACCCTAGTGGCGCAGACATTCCTGTCTGCGCGGGCAGGCAAGAATGCCTGCCCCACTAATGTGGGGTGAATTACTGGTTCGGCTGGGTGGCCTACAACCCCTCGACCCGCCTGGAACAACCCTAAACCGGCTTCCGCGCCAATCGCTCCAGGTCGCGCACGAGGCGTGTGAGGTGGTGCTCGCGGGTCTCGTAGTTGATGACCATCATGCGCATCACGGTGACGCCTTGCAGCTTGGTCGCGGAAATCCACGCCCAGCCGCGGCGCACCATCTCTTCGGCCAGCGCCAGGTTCATTCGCTGTTCGCGTTTGCTCAGCGACTCGACCGGAAGGTTCCGCCGCTCGGCCCGCTCGCGCTCCAGCCAGGTGAAGCAGGTGATGGGCAGGGGCGATTCGCTCACCGTGCCGAACTGCGGCCGCACGGCCAAGGCCCGCCGGAAGAACCCCGCCAAGCGCATCTGCTCAGCAAAGTGCCGCTCGTAGGCCCGCCGGCCGTAGACCTGCAACGCCAGCCAGAGCTTCAGCCCCAGGAAGCGCCGCGACCACGTCACCCCCAACTGGTAGCTCTCCACCGGTTGCCGCCCCCGCGGCACGTACGCCGCCTGCACCTGGAAGGGCCTCGCCGCCGCCCGCCCCTCCCGCACCAGCACCGCCCCCAGGGGAAAGGGCATCGCCAACCACTTGTGCGGATCAACGGTGAGCGAGTCGGCCAGCCGCAGCCCGCCCCACAGCCGCCGAAACTTCGGGGCCAACACCAACGAACCCCCGTAGGCCCCGTCCACGTGCAGCCACAACCTTTCCCGCCGGCAAATTCGCGCCAGCGCCGCCAGCGGATCGATGGCCCCGCTGCTCGTGGTCCCGAAGGTCGCCACCACGCAGAAGGGCAGCCGCCCCGCCCGCCGGTCGCGGCGAACCTCGGCCGCTAACACCTCGGGGCGCAGCGCGAACTCCCGGTCGGTCGGAATCCAGCGCACCGCCTCGCGGCCCAGCCCCAGCAGGTCGGCGAACTTCTCCAGCGAGTGGTGGCTCTCTTCCGAGACGTAGAACACCGGCCAGCCCCGCAGCCCGCGCACGCCTCGCCGGGTCACCCCAGGCAGACGGTCGTTCAGCGCCACCTTGAGCGCGATCAGGTTGGCTTCCGAGCCCCCGGAGGTGAACTGCCCCAGCCCGCGTCGCCAACCGAGCGCCCCCAGGAACCAGCCCAGGGCCTCTCGCTCCAGCGCCGTCGCCCCCGGGGCGTGCGCCTCCACGGCCAGTTGCGGGTTCAACACCGAAGCCAGCGCGTCGCCCAGCACCGCCGCCGGCGCCGGCTTCGGGTTCATCAACCCGTAGTAGCGCGGCGAGGCCAGGTGACAGGCATTCTGGGCGAGGTAGCGCGCCGCCTCCCGCAACACTCGCTCCGCCGAGCGCCCCCGCGGGGGCAGTCCCCGCGCCCGATGTTTCCCCCGCCGCTCCAGCACGGGAGTGCGCTCATCGGCCGCGTGCTCCCAATACTGCTCGGCGAGCTCCCCCAGCAGCCGCCACAACCGGCGGTGCCGCCTGGCGGAAAAGGAGAAGTGTTTTTCCTTCATAGAAGCTATCCGTACTCGAGGCCTCTCGGCAGTGTCAAGAGCCAAAATCCCTTGCTTGCCACCCAGGATGCCGGAGTGCTAGAGTCTCGACCGTCGGGTTGTTACCATGTACCTTTGAGCTGGGGGGCGCGCATGGGTAGAACCCTTGCCTTGCTGTACGGGATTCTCTCCTACCTGGTTTTCTTCGGCACCTTTCTCTACGCCTTCTGGTTCTTGTGGTCGATGGATGCGGAGCGCCCGGCCTCGCCGTTGGCCCGCGCGCTCCTCATCAACGCAGGCTTGCTGGCGCTCTTCGCCGTGCAGCACAGCGTCATGGCCCGGCAGTGGTTCAAGAACGCCTGGACCAAGATCATTCCCCCACCGATGGAGCGCAGCACCTACGTTTTGCTCGCCAGCCTGCTGTTGCTGGCCTTGATCAGGTTCTGGCAGCCCCTTCCTACCGTTATTTGGGAAGTGGAGAATACACCGGGGCGATTCCTCCTGCGCGCCCTGTTTGTGCTTGGCTGGCTGCTAGTCTTGGTCTCCACTTTCTTGATTGATCATTTCGAGCTCTTTGGCCTCAAGCAGGCGTGGAGCTACTGGCGTGGGCGCTCTTTCCAGCCTCCGGCCTTCAAGACGCCCGCCCTCTACCGCTTTGTTCGACATCCAATCTATTTGGGATGGATCATTGCCTTCTGGAGCACCCCGCTGATGACGCTCGACCACCTCTTCTTTGCCATCATCACTACGGCCTACATCTTGCTGGCCATCCAGTTCGAAGAGCGCGACCTGATTCAGTTCCACGGCGAAGCCTACAAGGTGTATCGCAGCGGGGTGTCTATGCTCGTGCCCTGGCCCAGCAAACGGAAAGCGCCGTAGACGACCGGCGCACCTCCCCCGAAAGTGACCCCGGCCAGCTCCCTCGATTCCCTACCCAGCGCGCAAGACTCTGGGCTATAATGAGGGACCGGAAGGTGATGCTATGCTGCGTAAAGGATTGCTGGTTGGGGCGGCGCTGCTGCTGGTGCCGGCTCTGCTGAGCGCCTACACCATGGTGCTCCGGGACGGCCGCCGCCTCGAGGCCCAGAGCCACTACACTTTCGAAGGCAACCTGGTCCGTTTCGTCGGCGCCGACGGCCAGGTCTACCGCCTGCTGCCCACCGAAGTGGACTTTGAAGCCACCTACCGCGCCAACACCCCCAACGCCAGAATCTGGACCAACGAGGACCTCGAGCAGTTGGGCGAAGCTCCCGTCAGCATCGTGGGCTCCGGCCGCTCCTCCACGGCCGGGACTACCGCCTCCAGCGAGGGCACCGGGGAGGAAGGCGGCGAAGGAGAGGGCGAGTCCCTGCCCCCCGTAGAGGACACCGCGGAGTACTGGCAGGGTAAGCTCCGCGAGCTCTACACCCAGATCGACCAGATCGATGAGCAGATCGAGAGCCTGCGCACCGGCCAGGGTGAGGCGGCCTCCAACCGCGTCAGCGTCCAGGACGACGCCGCCGGCATCGACGTCACCGACACCATCCAGCGCTTCGAGCGGCGCAAACAAGAGCTCCAAGAGGAAATCCGCCAGGTCGAGCTCCAAGCCCGTCGCCAGGGCATCCCCCCCGGCAAGCTCCGCCGCCACGTGGTGATGCGCGCCCCGCCCCGCTGACCGCCCTGCCGTCTCCCTGGGGCTGTTCCCTAACTCCGGCCCGGTGGTTCAGGCCGGAACTTCCTTCAACCGGCCCTTCTTGACGTCGTACACAAAGCCCCGGACCGGAATCCCTGGCGGAATCCAAGGATGCGACCGCACTTTTTCGACTTGCCGGCGGACGTTCTCCTCCACGTCGCCGAAAGCATAGAATTGGGCAGGGACGTCGGCCGACGAGCCTGTCTGTTGCTGTAGCCGGGCGCGCAGTTCCTCATCCTCGAAAGTCAGCATCCCGCAGTCGGTGTGGTTGATGATGACGAATTCCTGTGTGCCCAGCAGGTGATGCGAGATGATTAGAGACCGCAGCGCGTCCTCGGTTACGAGGCCTCCTGCGTTGCGGATGATGTGGGCATCTCCCGTCTTCAGGCCCAGCATCGGCTCAATCGTCAGCCGAGCGTCCATGCAAGCCACGACCGCCAGCTTCCGGGCAGGCGGCATCGGCAATTTGCCCAGCGTAAACTTCTGCGCGTAGCGACGATTGGCTTTCAGGACTTCTTCTGTCACGCTCATACACTCTTTCGCCTAGTGCCCCGAGTGCTCTTCCACGACTACCCGGACCGCCTCCCGGCCGAAAGACTTCGACCGGGAGGCCGGTAGGCAGCAACTTCAGCGCTCGACAGGCGCCTCGATCAGGTTCCCCCACTCCGTCCACGAGCCGTCGTAGTTCTTCACCTTCTCGTAGCCCAGCAGGTACTTGAGCACGAACCAGGTGTGCGAGCTCCGCTCCCCGATGCGGCAGTAGGCGATGGTGGGCTGCTTGGGATCCACCCCCGCCCCCTGGTAGAGCTTCTTGAGCTCGTCGGCCGACTTGAACGTGCCGTCCTCATTCACCGCCTTCGACCAGGGGATGTTCTTCGCCCCCGGGATGTGCCCTCCCCGCTGCGCGGTCTCCGGCAGCCCCGGCGGGGCGATGATCTTCCCGGTGAATTCGTCCGGCGAGCGCACGTCCACCAGGTTCTGGCCTCTCTTCTCCAGCGCGTCGAAAACTTCCCCCCGCCGCGCGCGCACGCTCGCGTCCGGCTCCTTCGCCGTGTAGCTGGTCGCCTTCACCTGCGGCTTCTCGGTGGTCAGCGGGCGCTTCTCTTCGATCCACTTCTTCCGCCCCCCGTTCATCAGCCGCGCGTCCTTGTGCCCGTAGTACTGGAACTGCCAGAACGCCCAGGCGGCGAACCAGTTGTTGTTGTCGCCGTACACCACCACCGTGGTGTCGTTCCCGATGCCCGCCTCCCCGCAGAGCTTCTCAAAGGCTCTTTTGTCGACCAGGTCGCGCCGGAGCGCGTCCTGGAGCTGGGTCTGCCAGTTCCAGCCCACCGCCCCCGGGACGTGCCCCTGGTCGTAGGCCGAGGTGTCGACGTCCACCTCCACCAAGCGCATCTTGGGATCGTTCGCGTGCTCCGCGACCCACTGCGTCGAAACCAGCACATCCGCTTTCGCATACTCAGCCATGGAAAACTACCCCCTTGGAATGAAATTTCGTTCGCGCGTAAATGCTCAGGATTTCGAAACGATGCGGCGGCCGCTACCGGCCGCCGCTACAGGCGCACAGACGGGAGCCGCAGGGGTACGCGTGCGCGTCGCAACCGAAACGGGTGCACGGCTCGCCCATGAGTTCAACCAGCAAAGCCCTAGATTGAACTCCTCTCCCTGCCCTGTCAAGTGTTTGCACCCAACGGCGCCCGGCGGCGCCTCAACAGCGCTCAGGAAGTGCTGAACGGCGCCGCTCACACCACCACCAGGCCCCTCACGTTGATCAGGAAGTGCAGCACCATCGGCCAGTAGAGGTCCCGCCGCCACAGGAAAAGCCCCGAGAACCCCAGCGCCAGCCCGAAGGCCACCAACACGTTCGCCCAGCCCAGGTAGCCGTGCCCGGCGGCGAAGATCAGCGCCGGGAAGACCACCGCCAGCGGCAGGTGCCCGCTCCAGCGGTAGAGCCACACGATGGCGAACCCCCGGAAGAAGCTCTCCTCCACCACCGCCGCCGTCCCCGCCAGCACGACCCACAGGGCGCGCTCCCCCGGCCAGTAGGGCACCAGCCAGTAGTCCATCGCATCCGGCCGGTGCAGTAGCGCCGCCCCCAGCGAAAACACCACCAACAAGAAACCCAGCGTCAGCCGGCGAAAGTCCATCGGCGGAAAGCCCACCGACTCCAGCCGCTCCTCCTTTGTCCGCAGCGCCACCAGCATCAGCAGGAAGAGCGCCCACTGCTTGAGCAGGGTGAAGCCGATCCAGGACGCCCGGTAGTCCACGTTCCCCTGCTCCAGGTAGGCGCGCACCTCCGGGATGCCGTACTGGGCCACCTGCCCCAGCAGCGCCAGCCCCAGTAGCACCGCCACCGGCACCAGGCTGCGCTCCTGCTCGGCGGCCCGCTCCGGCTCCGCCGCCGGCCCCGCCCAACGCTCGAACTCCCCCAGCCAACCGGGGCGCCACGCCCGCCAGCGGCGCGCCCGGCGGCCCACCGCCTCCCGCCCCGGCGCTTTTTCGTAGATGCGCAGCTCCATGCCCTTCTCCGGCTAAGAGACTGGAACCAGCTTTCCGTCCTCCCACTCCCACTCCACCCGCAGCCGCCAGTCGCTGTGGAACTTCTGCTGCTGGAACCAGCCCTCGATCGCTTCCCGCCCCTCCGCCTCCAGCTCCACCAGCATCTTCCCTTCGGTCATGTTTACGGAGAGGCGCTGCAGCTTGAACGCACCCGCCCCCTCAAGCTGTTTCCCCAGTTGTTCGGCCCCCTGACGGGTCAAACAGGCCAACGTGTGCAGGCTCAGATACCTCGGCATTGCCCCCTCGCCGCTTGTTCGTAAAATCTGTGTCTATCTGTGTGCATCTGTGGTTCCTCTCAACCTATAATGACATACACGATGCCCCGCAAGCCCAAATCGATTCGCCGGGAGGCCACGGTTTCAGCCGTGTCGAAACCTCGGCGTAGAAAAATTTTAGGGCTTCAGCCGCTGAGGGCCGCCGCGCTCCTGGCCATCATTGCACTCCTGGCCGGCACCGCGCTCTCCCAACAGGAAAACTGGGCCCGCCAGCGCCGCCAACTGGTCGAGCGCACCATCGCCCACCCGCGCGACCTCCGCGATCCCGTGCGCGCCCCCCGGGTCCTCAACGCCATGCGGCGCGTCCCCCGCCACGAGTTCGTCCCGCCTTCGCTCCGCTACCAGGCCTACGAAGACCATCCCGTCCCCATCGGCCACGGCCAGACCATCTCCCAGCCCTACATGGTGGCCAAGATGACCGAGCTGCTGGAGTTGAAGCCCGGCGACCGCGTGCTGGAGGTCGGCACCGGCTCGGGCTACCAGGCCGCCGTGCTCGCCGAACTGGTCCGCGAGGTCTACACCATTGAAATTATCGAGCCGCTCGGACTGGCCGCCCGGCTGCGCCTGGAGCGGCTGGGCTACGAGAATGTCGAGGTCCGCGTCGGCGACGGCTACTACGGCTGGCCCGACCAAGGCCCCTTCGACGCCATCATCGTCACCGCCTGGAGCACCCACGTCCCCCCGCCGCTCGTCGCCCAGCTCAAGCCCGGCGGCCGCATGGTCATCCCGGTGGGCAACTACGCCTTCCAGCAGAACTTGATCGTCGTCCGCAAGGGCGACTCCCCCCGCGACCTCCGCATGGACTCCGTCATGCCGGTCGTTTTTGTCCCCCTCCTCGGCGAGCACCCCAAACCACAAGAATAGAACTCGCTCCTTCTCGCTGTCGCCGGAGTCTACCCCGAGCGCTTTCTGCGAGGGGTCCCCCTACTCGGCGAGCACGAAAGGCCCGCGACCGTGACCCTAGCGCAGTACTAGCTAAGCCTTGGTAGAATCAATAGAATGGCAGCAGGCTCGGTGAAGCACCGACCGTCAAAATTGAAGCTGAATTGGAAAAGGCGCTTAGCGTGGCTCCAACTGTGGGCTCGCTCCATTATCTTGCAGGTGAGAATTCGGTTTCGAGTTCATACTCTGATTGCGTTTGGCGCATTTCTGGTCATCTCAGGGTCCTACCTAATGCACATGTCTTGGTTGCGTTTCGATTCGTACCTTCTTTCACTCGGACCCAAAATCTTGCAACAACTTGGAATTGGTGTAGGAGCTGCCATCACTGGTTTGGTGGGTATCGTCTTTGCTCTTACCCTATTCACTGTTCAACAAGCAGCCGAACGAGGAACGGCTGCCATGCTGGAAGAGTTCTCCAAAGATTGGCGACTTTGGGCCATCTACTCCTTTCTCGCTGTGTTTGCGCTAGTGTCTTTTGGACTAGCCCTAACTCCATCGCAGCCTTATTTCGCGGCTACTAGAGTCTACGTTCAGTTCGGCCTGGTTTTGTTGACCTTTCTGTTGCTCCGGATCCACTTCCAGCGTGCAATTGACCTCGTAAGCGTACGTGGCCTGATAGGGAGATACCATCGTCGTGCAAGGAGACGACTGGCTGAGATCAAGAAACTTGAGGACTTACTTGTAGACGCTGAGTTACTCCATCTCCCCGAGGAGCAGGATCGCAGATGAACCACGGAGAGAATCGGAAGCTTGGAGATGAACGGGAAAGAATTTTGCGAACTGCTTTCTATGAAAAGTTTCCACATGTTCTAAAGGGACTTAGTAGAGATTTCGAAGAACTTTTTGACATTGCCCGTACTTATGCTGCTCTTCGGAAGTACGAACACACAGGACGGGCGCTCGGAGCCGCCGCCGACCTACTCGTCCGTTACCTGAAATTGCGGGACGGCAAGATTCTTGCGCCCATCACGCTCCAACCTTGGTTCGGTGACTTTACCGGTCATGACCCCTTTTTGGTTGAGCAGCTCGAACATTTCTCTGAGCTTCACAGGTCAGCCTTAGCCCCTTCAGACGTTCGACTTTCCCTTCAAGTCATCGGTTCACTACGATACGTGGCTACCCACAGCGTCAAAATCCGAGCCTCTTATCAAGAACCGGGTGTGAATCAGATAACCAACCTTGTCTTGGCCTACTTGTATCCGGCTATAGAAGAGGCCACACAGAAAAAGCTCTACGACATTACGCTTCAAGGGACCGATGCGTTGAGTGCAACTGGCCGCCTTGCTACTATGGAAAGGTCTTACCTCACCAGCCAAATGATTATCGACGATTTACAAAAGCTAGCTAACCATGGAATTGTCCAAAGAAAAGCATTTGTTACTCAACGGGGGGTTCAAGCGATCAGCCAAATCATGGCTACCTCCATAGCCATATCCCTGCCTCGCACCCACACCCTCAGGCATGCCCTAGATGCGCTAAAGCAGATTGCCATTTTGGAAGTCAGCGTTCCACAACCCTGGTTATCTGGGTCGGGCAATGTACAGACAGCATTGGGGCCATTCCTTGATTTGACTTCTAACACCTCTCTAACGCAACAAGAGTCGCTTGCAATCCGAAAACTTCTCGAAGCTCAGGAAAAGGATGACAGGAAGCTCATATCAAGCGCCAGAAGTGTTCTGGAAGAATTGAACGATGGCCTCTGGTTGTGGTTTTCAGACGTAGGAGCTGCAGCAGCAAGAACAGAATCTTTCGCGTTGTACTTGATTAATGCCAACATCCGTGAAATTGCCAATCAGCAGCTTTGGCTGTACGAAAAACTTCGAAGCCAAGAGCTTTCACCCGAGGAGGCCTGGCGGCAGGAGGAGTTTGGAAAAAAGCTTCTTCATGACTTTTCATGGCTGATAAATGCTACATATTGGCGCATATATGAAGGGTTTAGCGACGAAGTTAAGACTAACCTTGTCTCGGACTTTTTTGGAACCTTGTCGCAGGTCGGACTCCGCTGCATCGAATTGGGTCTCGAAGAAGAAGCGTTCGGAGCTGCCCAACATCTATTGTCGATCGGTAAGATGGCAGTGAAAAAACAGTTCCAACACGGTTACGGGCCCCCACGGATTGCTGAGCATATCGCAAGAATTGGAATTTTCGGCTTGAAAAAAGGACGGAACGAGCTTGTTCAGCGCATCATCAGGTTGCTCGTCGACTTCCAGCACTCCTACTTGGAGAAAATACGCGATGTAGAAGAATTACGGCATCAGCTTTTCAATGAAATTACCAATTTGGAACGAGAACGTCGTGAGATGGACATGTTTGCTGATCCCACCGACGCCTACTTTTTTTCCAAGATAGAGGAAAGGGACGTGGAAAATTTCTTGCGGCAATTACCGCAGGAAATCAGCTAGCTTGCTTATGCACTAGCCCGCGAAACAATCTACGCCTAGAGTTTGCGGTCGAAGCTGAGGTTGTGCAGCATCTGGCCTGCCCTGAGCGAATCGAAGGGTCGAGCTCGCGCTGGGCGGCGGCGCGGGGGTCGGCGGGCTCTCCTAGGAGGGCCGGAAATGCGTCGAGAACGCGTTCTTGACGCATAACGCATCCGGCCCTCCTAGGAG
>JALLOH010000219.1 GCA_027717655.1 Acidobacteriia bacterium AH_259_A11_L15 | reverse complement strand
GCACTGACCCGCCCCGCCCCAGCGCCTCCAGCAGGCGCTCCATGTCGCCGCGCCCGTAGCGCCGCATCAGGGTGTCGACCACGAACCAGGAAGCGGCGTAGGCGGCGGATGACTGCCGCAGGTCGAGGAAGGCGGCCTCGATGCGGGCCAGCGCGGTGCCGTCGCGGGGCTCGAACAGCGGCCGGAAGCTTTCCGGAGAGAGCGGGGGGCGCTGGCCGGCGTAGTACTGCGCCAGCCCCTCCTGTAACCAGTGCGGAGCGCGCCCGCGGGTCTTGAAATAGAGGAAGGCGTGCACCAGTTCGTGCTCGAGCACCTGCTCGAGCTGCGGCGTGAGCGAGGTCATCCCCTGCACGGGCAGGCGGAGCTTGCCGTCGTAGAGGCCGTGCACCTGCGGCGGCATTCCGGTCAGCTCGTAGAACGTCTGGTCGGGATAGAGCAGCACCACGATGGGCTCACGCGGCACCAGGTGGAAGGCGCTCGCCAGGCGGTCGTACATGCGGTCGAGCGCCCGCAGCAGGCTGGCGGCCAGGCGGGGCGAGGCCAACCGTTCTTGTTCGTAGCGCAGTAGGAAGCGCCCGCTGGCCCGGCTCTCCAAGTCTTCGCTCGCCTGCGCTTCCCGCTCGACCCGGGCCACAGCCGCTTCCAGCTGCGGGTCCGGGCGGAGGGACAGCGCCTGCCTCCAGGCCCTCAGGGCGCGGTCCAGCTCCTCCCGCTGGTAGTAGACCCAGCCTTGCAAGCGGAAGGCTTCGAAGGCGTACTGCTCGTGGCCGAGCACCGGCTGCAACGCCTCCAGGACTGCCGTGTAGCGCTGCCGCTCCAGCTCCACCGCAGCCAGGTTGAGCAGCAGGGCGGGATGGTTGGGCTCGAAGGTGAGGGCGCGGCGGAGGCTGCGGGCGGCCCGGTCGGCATTGCCCCGGCTGGCTTCCAGGCGCGCCACCAGCGCGTGCGCGGCAGCGGCCCGCCGGCGGGCCTGCTCCGTGCCGGTGGTCGTGGCCTCGCGCTCCAGTTCCGCCAGCAAGCTCCGGTTAACCTCGCCGCCTTCAACCACTCGCTGCACGTCGGCGTCGTTCAGCGCCGGGAGGTCGGCCACCGGCAAC
>JALLOH010000218.1 GCA_027717655.1 Acidobacteriia bacterium AH_259_A11_L15 | reverse complement strand
GCGATGGCGAAGGAGTTCGGAACCCGGGCGCTCGACTCGCTCCCGGCGGTCGCCGAGGTGGCGCAGGCGGTGAGCGTGGCCGTGCCCACGCGCGACCACGCCCGCGTGGGCGGCGAGCTCCTGCAACGCGGCTGCGACGTCCTGGTCGAAAAGCCCATCAGCGGTACGCTGGCCGAAGCGGACGAACTCATCGGCGCCGCTGAGCAGGCCGGGCGCATCCTACAGGTAGGCCACACGGAGCGCTTCAATCCGGCGGTGCAGGCGGCGGCGAAAGTGGTGACGCAGCCGCTGTTCTTCGAGGTGCACCGGCTGGGGGTGTTCTCGGGGCGCAGCCTGGACGTGGACGTGGTCTTCGACGTGATGATCCACGACCTGGACATCCTGCTGACCTTCGTCGCCGCCCCGGTGGACGGGGTGCACGCCGTGGGCATTCCCATCCTGAGTCCCAAGGTGGATATTGCCAGCGTGCGCCTGGAGTTCGCGAACGGCTGTGTGGCCAACCTGACCGCCAGCCGGGTGAGCACCGAGAAGGTGCGCAAGCTGCGCTTCTTCCAGCCGCGCGCCTACGTTTCCCTCGACTTCAACCGGCAGGACGTCCTTATGATCAGCTTGAATGAAAAACCCCGAGCATCGGCGTTTCCGGGCTTGCTGGCCACAGAAGGCTTGCCCGAATCGCGCTTGCCCGAATCGGGCTTGCCTGCGGGGCTGGAAATCCGCAAACTGGAGACAGCGCCCGAGGAGCCGCTGCGGGCCGAGCTCCGTGCGTTTCTCGAGGCCGTGCGGACGCGGGAGAGCCGCCCGGTCACCGGCCGCGAAGGCCGCCGGGCGCTGGAGCTGGCCGGGCGGGTAGCCGCCGGCATCGCCGAGCACGCGCGCAAGCTCCCGGCGCCCACGGCGGCACGTCCCGAAGCTTCGGGAGCCGGGCTGGGGTAGGAAGACGATGGCTGGGAAAGTGAAACTCTTGCTGAGCTGGGAGGACGAGACCACGCGGGCTCGCAACCGCGAATCCTTGCTGGCCGCCGTCATTCTGCACCTGGGCTTGGTGGTGTTGATCCTGATCAGCCCGGCGGTCCTGGCCGCTCCCCCAACGGCGTCGGCGATCAACCTG
>JALLOH010000217.1 GCA_027717655.1 Acidobacteriia bacterium AH_259_A11_L15 | reverse complement strand
AAGCAGCCGGTCGGCTTCCACTACCGCATCCACCAGTCCTCTTTGTTGCGCGCGCTCGGCGTTCAGCCGTTCCCCCAGCAGAAGAATCTGCAGGGCGCGCAACAAATAGGACTGGTGGATGCGGTAGTGGAAGCCGACCGGCTGCTTACCGAGGCGCTCGAGCGCGCCGGCCGCCTGGCTTCCGGGCAAACCCGCTAGAGACGCTATCGCTGCCGCCGGTGCGACCGGGCTTGCAGCAGGCTGTTCCAGATGGTCTCAATCCAGCGCTCGGTGGAAATGAACTGCCAGCTCCAGCTATCCCATTCCTCTGGTAGGCCTTCCGCCTTGATTTGCGCCAGGCTCTTGCCGGCCAGCATCTGCTGGCGCACGTGGTCGGTGGTCTCGACCAGCATACGGTGGTACTGCCGGAGGTCGTCGAGGGTCGAGAGCGGCCCGTGGCCGGGGATGACGGCCACATCTTCAGGGAGCTTCTTGATGATCCTCCCGATGTTGCGCGTCAGGCCCTTGACGCTCCCGCCGCTGGCCAGGTCCACGAAGGGAAACCGCCCGGCGAAGAAATCATCTCCCATATGCACCACGTTCGATCCGGTGAAGAAGATGACGCTGTCGCCGTCCGTGTGCCCGTGGGGGAAGTGGATGACCTTGATTTCCTCCCCGTTGAAGTGGACGGAGACGGATTGATCGAAGGTGATGACCGGCCAGCCCTTCTCGTCCATGGCCGGGAGGGTGCGGTTGCCTCGTTGCTGCTCGGTGGAGAGCCGCCGGCGCACGTTGGTGTGGGCGATGATGGGGGCTTCGGGGCCGAAGACCGGGTTGGCGCCCGTGTGGTCGCCGTGCCAGTGGGTGTTGAGGATGAACTTCAGCTCGCCGCCGCCGACCTCGGCGAGCGCGGCGCGAATCTTCTCGGCCAGGGGCTCGAACTTGTCGTCTACGATCAGGATGCCGTCTTCGCCCACGGACACCCCGATGTTCCCGCCGGTGCCGTTGATCATATAGATGTTGCCGCGCACGGGCTCGACCTTCAGCTCCACCTGCGACCAGTCACGCTGGGCACGGGCGGGGCTGGCGCAAAAAACCGCGAGACCCACTGTCAAGGCAACCACAATCCGCTTCACGGG
>JALLOH010000216.1 GCA_027717655.1 Acidobacteriia bacterium AH_259_A11_L15 | reverse complement strand
GTCGCGGTGGATGATGCCTTCGGCGTGGGCGGCGTCGAGGGCGTCGGCGATTTGGGTCCCCAGCTCCAGTAACTCCTCGCTCCCCAGCGGCTTGTCGGCGATGCGGTGCTTGAGCGTCTGTCCCTCGAGCAGCTCCATCACGATGTAGTGCTGCCCCTGGTGCTCCCCGATGTCGTACAGCGTGCAGATGTTGGAGTGGTTCAGGGCGGAAGCGGCGCGGGCCTCGCGCAGGAAGCGGTCGACCGCCTGGGGGTCGCGCGACATCTCTTCCGGCAGGAACTTCAAAGCCACGCGGCGGCCCAGCCGGGTGTCTTCGGCCTTGTAGACCACACCCATGCCGCCGCCGCCCAGCTTTTCCAGGATTCGATAATGGCTGACCGTAGTACCGATCATGCCCTTGTTCCTTACAGCCACCCTGCCTGCCCTGAGCGCAGTCGAAGGGAGCTTGCCCGCCTTGGCGGGCTTGCCGAAGGGTGAGAAACCGTCTGCCCAATCATGGGAAGGAACGCCCTCGAATGCGGCCCATCTTAGGCCGCGGCCGGTGGGCAAGTCAACGCAGGCCGCGGGTGGGCCTACAAGGCAGCCGGGCTATTTTCGGTCGGGGAGCTCGGCGATCCAGTTGACCACCAGGGTCAGCGGGGTGTTGGTGCGGACTTCTCCCGGAGTGTTGATTAGGAAGCGTTTCCCGTTGCCCAAGGTGTCGTAGATCAAGCCAGGACCCCCGGCCGAAGCCGGCGGCACTTCAAACAGCGCCCGTTCCGCCCGCACCTCGAAGGTATCGCCCCGGGCGCGCACTTCCACCGCCATCAACTGCTGGTTGAGGGAGACGTAATAAATTTCTTTCCCGTTGTCCCGCCAGTGAGGCTCCGAGCCCCCGGCGGTGGAAATCTGCCATTTCCGCCCCGGGCCGGGGAACGGCACCACGTAGACTTCGAAGCGGCCGGACTCGTTGGACACGTAGGCCAGCCATTTGCCGTCCGGGGAAAACCGCGGTACCACCTCCGCGAATTCGCTCTGGAGGAAGAGGAAAGGTTCCTGATCGCCGGCCAGGGGCAAAATCCCGATGTCCAACCGGCTGGCGTCGTTCTCCACGTAGGCCAGATAGCGGCCGTCGGAGGAGACGTCGAA
>JALLOH010000215.1 GCA_027717655.1 Acidobacteriia bacterium AH_259_A11_L15 | reverse complement strand
ATTCGGGAGGCGTGCCGGCACTTGAACGATTTTCAGTTGGCCGGGTGCGAGATCTACACCACCTGCGAGCCGTGCCCGATGTGCATGGCGGCTATCTACTGGGCGCGCCCGGCGAAGGTGTATTTCGCCAGCACCACCGAGGACGCGGCCAAGTTCGGCTTTGACGACGGGCTGATCGGCGAGCAACTCCGGCTGTCACGGCAGCATAGAAAAATTCCCATGGCGCAACTGATGCGCCAGGAAGCCTTGCAGGCATTTTCCCTCTGGCAACAAAGTCCCGACAAGATTGAGTACTGATTGGGAGCCAGGGCGCCAGGAAATGAATAAGAGACCGGGCCAGGTGGTGGGGGTGCTGGTTCCTCGAAAAGAGGGGTACGACAAAGTCACCGGGCGGGCGCTCTACGTCGACGACCTTGCGTTTCCGGGGATGTTGTACGGCACGACGGTTCGCAGCCACTGTGCGCGGGGACGAATTCGGAGGATCTCTTTTGAGGGGGATTTGCCCTGGGAGGAATTCACCATTGTCACGGCCAAGGACATCCCGGGAAAGAACTACGTGGCGCTGATTCTCACCGACCAGCCGTACCTAGCCGACGGCGTGGTCAGTCACCCGGAAGAGCCCGTCGTCCTTCTGGCCCATCCCGACAAGTACTTGCTGGAAGAGGCGCGGCGTGCGGTGCGCTTGGAGATCGAGCCGCGGCCGGACGTTTTCACCTTGGAAGAGTCGCTCGAGCAGAAGGAAATAATCTGGGGCGAGGACAACCTCTTGAAGGCGATCCGGGTTGAGAAGGGCAATGTGGACGACGTCTGGGCCGGGGCTGACTTCATCGTAGAGGGCGAGTACCGCACCGGCGCGCAGGAGCAGCTCTACATCGAGAGCAATGGAATGATCGCCGTGGCCAACCCGAGCGATGGGGTAACCGTCTGGGGCTCGATGCAGTGCCCGTACTACGTCCACAAAGCCTTGGTGCCGCTCTTTGGCCTGCCCGAAGAAAAGATTCGCGTCATCCAGACGGCCACGGGTGGCGGGTTTGGCGGCAAGGAAGAGTACCCCTCGATGATTGCCGGGCATGCCGCCCTGCTGGCCTGGAAGTCGGGCAAGCCGGTCAAGATGATTTACGACCGCGCCGAAGACATGGT
>JALLOH010000214.1 GCA_027717655.1 Acidobacteriia bacterium AH_259_A11_L15 | reverse complement strand
AAGTCGGATCGAGGCGGGCGTCGGCCAGCACACTGGCCAGCAGCGAGGTGGTGGTGGTCTTGCCGTGGGAGCCGGCCACGGCGATGCCGTACTTGAGTCGCATCAGTTCGGCCAGCATCTCCGCCCGCGGAATCACGGCCATCTGCCGCCGGTGGGCTTCCTGCACTTCCGGATTGTCGGCCTTGACCGCCGTGGAGGTAACCACCACTTGGGTGTCCCCCAGGTTTTCGGGGCGGTGGCCTATGCCAATACGGGCACCGAGCGAGGCCAGGCGCTCGGTGACCGACGAGCGTTGCAGGTCCGAGCCTGAAACCGTGTAGCCCAAATTGAGCAGCACCTCGGCGATGCCACTCATCCCGATGCCGCCGATGCCCACGAAGTGGACGTGCTGGCGTGGCGGGTAATTGAACCGAGTCGGGGTCATCGAGCCGCTTCCTCGATCAAGTCAGCGATCCGAGCCGCTGCGTCCGGGACAGCCAGGCGTCGGGCGGCGGCTTCCATTTCAGCCAGGCGCGCGGGGCGCTCGAGCAGGTCGAGCACTTCGGCGGCCAAGCGTTCGCCGGTCAACCCTTTCTCTTCGAGCAAGCACGCGGCCCCGACGCTCACCATGGCTTTCGCGTTCCGCAACTGGTGCTGGTCGGTGGCGTGGGGGAACGGAATGAGAACGGAGGCGCGTCCGGCCGCGGTCAGTTCAGCCACCGTGCTGGCGCCGGCCCGGCAGATCACCAGGTCGGCCTCGGCGAAGCGGGCCGGCATGTCGGGGATGAACGGAAGGACCTCGGCCTTGATCTGCCTGCGCGCATAGGCGGTGCGAACCGCATCATAGTCGGCTTCGCCCGTCTGGTGAATGAAGCGCAGCGGGTGGGCCCCGGCGCGCAGGAGGTCGAGCGCCTCGAGGACCGCCGCGTTGACCCCCAGGGCGCCGCGGCTGCCACCGAAGATCAGCAGAGTGAAGGGCGGCTGATGCTCTTTCGGCGGGACGCGGAAGAACTCCTCCCGCACCGGGCTGCCGGTGCGCACGGCTTTGCTCCCGAACCGCCGCATGGTTTCCGGGTAGGTCACCGCCGCCCGGCCGACCATCGGAGCCAGGAGGCGATTGGCCAGGCCGGGCTCGGCGTTGGCTTCAAAGAGCACGGTGGGCCAGC
>JALLOH010000213.1 GCA_027717655.1 Acidobacteriia bacterium AH_259_A11_L15 | reverse complement strand
ATCTCCTCTTCCAGGTTCTTGTTGGTGGCGGCGATGACCCGGACGTCGACCTGAACGCTCTTGCCGGCTCCCACCGGCTCGACCCGCTGCTCCTCGAGCACCCGCAGCACCTTCGACTGGGTGCGCAGGCTCATGTCGCCCACCTCGTCGAGGAAAAGCGTGCCGCCGTCTGCCTTCTGGAACTTGCCCGTCTTGTCCTCGCTGGCTCCGGTGAAGGCGCCCTTCTGGTGGCCGAAGAGCTCGCTCTCGATCAGCTCCTCGGGGATGGCGGCGCAATTGACCTCGACGAACGGCTGCCCGGCGCGCAGGGAATCGGCGTGAAGGGCGCGGGCCACCAGCTCCTTGCCCGTGCCGCTCTCGCCGTAGATGAGCACCCGGCCGTTGGTGGGAGCGGTCAGGGCCAGTTGCTGCCGCAGGGCTTTCAGGGGGATGCTCTTGCCCACGATGCGGTAGCGGGCGCGGAGCTGGTCGCGCAGGGCGCGGTTCTCCTCGGCCAGGCGGCGCTGGTCGAGGGCATGGCGAACGAGCAAGATGGTCTTCTCCACCGAGAGCGGCTTTTCCAGGAAGTCGAAGGCGCCCCCCTTGGTGGCCTTGACCGCGGTCTCGATGGTGCCGTGCCCGTGTTGGGCTTGCCCAGGAGGGTGACGAAGCCCGAGCGGAAGCTCATCGAGCGCGGGAGCGCCAGCGACTCTTCTTGGCCGGAGCGTCAACGGCGGGCGCCAGCTCCGGGGGCGAGACCCGCAGCCGCACCACTCGGCGCGGCGTCGCTTCCAGCACCTCGACCTTCAACCCGTTGCGCTCGATCTTTTCGCCCGGCTTGGGTACATAACCAAACCAAGCGTGCACCAGGCCAGCGAAGGTGGTGACCGGCCCGCCGTTCAGGGGGATGCCCAGCGTCTCCCGCAGCCGGTCGAGGGGCACGCCGCCCCGCACCAGGTAGGAGCTGTCGGATTCCTTGATGATCTCAGCCCGACGCACTTGGTCGGCGTCGTTGATCTCCCCGATGATCTCCTCGGCCAGGTCCTCCAGGGTGATCAGGCCGGCAAGGTTGCCATACTCGTCTACCACCACGGCCAGCGATTGCATCTCCCGCTGGAGCTCCCGCACCAACTCGATCACGGGCTTGGTCTCAGGCACGAACACCACGGGGCGCATGATCT
>JALLOH010000212.1 GCA_027717655.1 Acidobacteriia bacterium AH_259_A11_L15 | reverse complement strand
GACCAGCACCTCGCCGAGCACATCGCGGAAGTCGGTGGTCAGGACGAGGTCGCGCTGCTCGAAGAGCTGGTGGCGCTCCAGGCCGGGCCAGTCGCCGTAGACCTTGCCGCCCGCTACCGGACCTCCCACCACGAACAGCGCGTTGGCGTGCCCGTGGTCGGTGCCGCGGTTGCCGTTCTCGAAGGCGGTGCGGCCGAACTCGGAGAGGGTCACGATGACCACGTCCCCCATCCGGTCGCCCAGGTCGCGCACCAGGGCGCTGACGCCGCGGCTGAACTGCCGCAGCAGGTTGGCCAGTTGCCCCTGGGAGCCGCCTTCGTTGACGTGGTGGTCCCAGCCGCCGGTTTCGGCAAAGACGATCTCCACCCCGAGGTTTGATTTGATCAACTGCGCCACTTGCAACATCGTCTGGCCGAAGGGCCCTGGCGGATACTGGGCGCCGTTCGTCGGCTGGTACTGGGCGGGATTGACGCTCTCCAGGAGCTTGACCGCCTCGAACGTCTCCCGGCCCGTGGGAGCCAGCAGGGGGTCGTCGGAATTCTCGTAGAGGGCTTCCAGCCCGGCGCGCACCGTGTCGGTGTACGGCCCGGCTTGAATGCCGAACTGGCTGAGATTGGGAATGGCCAGCGCCGGGGCCCCGCCTTGCAGGATGCGGGGCAACTGGGGCGTCACCGAGACGCCGCGGAAACTCGTAGCCTGCTCCCCGGGCGCAGTCTGTAGGTAGCGGTTCAGCCAGCCGTCCGGCGTGCTCTTGACGCCGGGCGTCCCGGTCTCCATGAAGTCCTGGGCGTCGAAGTGCGAGCGAGTAGAGTCGGGCGAGCCCGCCGCCTGCACCGCCGCCAGCAGCCCCTGGTCATAGAGCTGCTTGAACGGCTCCAGCACCGGGTGGAAGCCGAAGAAGCCGTCCAGGTCCAGCACCGCCTGCTCCTCGCCCCGCTTCGGCCGCGGGATGGCGATGCTGGGACGCAACTGGTAGTAGGCCGGCTCCGCGTGCGGCACCACAATGTTCAACCCGTCGGCCGCGCCCCGCTGGAAAATGACCACCAGGATTTTACCTCGCCCGGCGGTCACTGTGGCCGCCCGCGCCAGGAAGCGCGGCACCGCGCCCAAGCCCACCAGAGCGATCCCGCTCGACTTCAGGAAAAACCGCCGGGTCAACT
>JALLOH010000211.1 GCA_027717655.1 Acidobacteriia bacterium AH_259_A11_L15 | reverse complement strand
TTCTTCCAGGTATTTTCCGGCTGGAGGACCGCGGAGGGGACGCCCGGGCACTGCTTGGGGACTCTCAGGTCGAAGATGGGGTCGGTCAGGGTGGGGACGTCGGCCAGCGCGCCGGTGAGGGCGGCGCGAATCATAGCGCGGCTGTAGGCGAGCCTCATCCTCTGCCCAACCCCATAGGGCCCGCCGGTCCAGCCGGTGTTTACCAGCCAGCAGTTCACCTGGTGCCGGGCAATCTTTTCCTGGAGCATGCTGGCGTAGACGCTGGGGTGCAGGGCCATAAAGGGGGCGCCGAAGCAGGGGCTGAAGGTGGTCTGCGGCTCGGTGATGCCCCGCTCGGTCCCGGCCACCTTGGCGGTGTAGCCGGCCAGGAAGTGGTAGGCGGCCTGCTCCGGGGCGAGTCGGGCGATGGGCGGCAGCACGCCGAAGGCGTCGCAGGTGAGCATGAAGATGTTTTGCGGATGGCCTGCCTGCCCGTCGGGCTCAATATTGTCAAGGTGCGTGATGGGGTAGGCGGCGCGGGTATTCTCAGTAAGGGAGTCGTCATCGAGGTCGATGCGGCGAGTGACGGAATCGATAGCAACGTTTTCCAGGATGGTGCCGAACTTGCGCGTGCAGGCGTAGATTTCGGGCTCGCCCTCGCGCGTAAGATGAATGCCCTTCGCGTAGCAGCCCCCTTCGAAGTTGAAAACGCCGTGCTCGGTCCAGCCGTGCTCGTCGTCGCCAATCAAGCGACGCTCGGGGTCAGTGGACAGCGTGGTCTTGCCGGTGCCCGACAGGCCGAAAAAAACAGCGACATCCTGGAACGGCCCGATGTTCGCCGAGCAATGCATGGAGAGCACCGACTGCAAGGGCAGGGTGTAGTTCAGGATGGTGAAGACGGATTTCTTGATCTCGCCTGCGTAGGCGGTGCCGCCGATGAGCACCAGCTTCTTGCCGAAGTGGACGATGATGAAGGTGCCCGAGCGGGTGGCGTCGCGCTCCGGCTCGGCGTGGAAGCCCGGCGCGGAGATGATGGTAAATTGGGGCACGTGCTCGTGGGTCTTCGACCAGTCGGGGCGGATGAACATATTGCGGGCGAAGAGGCTGTGCCACGCCTTCTCCGTGATGACCCGGATGGGCAGGCGGAACTGCGGGTCGGCCCCGGCAAAGCAGTCCTGCACGA
>JALLOH010000210.1 GCA_027717655.1 Acidobacteriia bacterium AH_259_A11_L15 | reverse complement strand
CTCTTTCTCCTCGGCGATGCGGCGTAGCTCCTCGCAGTTCCGGCGGTACTCCTCGCAGGGATCGCGCTCCTCGGCGGTCGTGGACGTGCGCGGTTGAGTGGTGGCCGGTTCCGTGCGCGTTTCGGCGGGCCTGGCGGGCGTGCCGGTTACCGTCAGGTTCACTCCCAGTTGCTCCCGATCCTGCGTGCAGCCGGGTTCCGAGGCACAGGTCAGGCAGAGGATGGTGACTGTCCCGGAGTACGTCCCCGCCCGCATCCCTTCCGTGTGGAAGCGCACTGGCAGCGTCTCGGAGGAGCGCGGCGCCACCTGCACTTCCGGGCCGCCCAACAGGTCCAAGAAGGGCAGGTTCTCCAGGGTCACCCGCAGGGTGTGCGTATTGAAGCAGCTGTTCTCCACCGTGAGGGTGCTTTGCGCCTGCTGGTCCGTCGGCAGGGTGAGGTCCCACGCAGGCGTCTCCTGGGCTCGCGCCCCGGCAGGCACCATCCACAACACTCCGAGAAGGAAACTCACGAGACGAAACGAACGACAAAGAGACATGACCAACTCCTTCGACTTGAAGAGTAGGCTGGGCCGACAGGCGCGATTCTAGGAGCCGCTCGCCCTCAGGTCAAGACAGCGCGGTTCGGCCCGCCCCTTGTCCTTCCGACCTCGCAAGTGCGGGCGAGGGATTTGCTTTTGAAGCCTATTGGCGCAGAGCAGCGAGCACCTCAAAAAAACCCGGAAAGGAAACCTCTACGCAGTCGGCGTCCCGGATGGTGGTCTCTCCCTCGGCCACCAGGCCGGCCACCGCCAGGGCCATCGCCATGCGATGGTCGCCGAAGCTCTCCACCTCCGCGCCCCGCAAGCGTTGCTGGCCGGGGACGTCCAGCCCGTCGGGGTACTCCCGCACCTTCGCGCCCAGCCGGCGCAGGTTCTCGACCAGCGCAGCCAGGCGGTCGCTCTCCTTGACCCGCAGCTCGGCGGCGTCGCGCAGCCGCAAACCTTCCTCGCTCTGCGTGCCCAGCACGGCCAGCACGGGTCATGGCTACACTACTCCCTCGGGCAGCTCGAAGCCGGGCATGCGCTTCAGGATTCGCCCCAGCTCGGCGCGGCCGCGGTTGAGGCGCGACTTCACGGTGCCTTCGGGGACGTCGAGGACCTGGCCGATCTCGCGGTAGTCAAACCCTTGCAGGT
>JALLOH010000020.1 GCA_027717655.1 Acidobacteriia bacterium AH_259_A11_L15 | reverse complement strand
CATTAGGACTGCTCGGAACCCCTAGCGGGATGTAGAATAGAAACAGCCTACGATAGTTCACTCAACTCGAACAAGAAAAGGACGATTCGAGAGGACTTTCGATGAAAGGCGCCCTTGTACTAGTACTACTGATTATTGCCACAGCAGCCGCGTTTTACTTGGCTTGGATGAACAGGGCGTCAGAAAAAATCATTACTGCAGTTATCCCTATCGCCATCGCTGCAATAGTCGCTGTTTTCCTAGCCGTGCTTGTTTTCGGTGGTGAGGCCCCAATAAACCAAGTGTTCCCGTCCACTTTTATGTATCGGATTGAAGGTAAGATGCCCGTGGGGCTTCCACGCATTCTTGAGTGGCGAAGATTTACTGACTCACTTTTTGCTCCGGCACAATTACACAAGACTCACCCCGAAGTATTCAAAGAAACTACTGATGAGTCTGGTGCCACCCTATATCACCACTTGCTCCAAAAGAGCATAATTGCCTGGATGGGAATGAGATACACAGCAAACTGGGAGACGGAAATCACGGATTTTGATCTTCCAACCGGACGTGAGCAACGTTTCCAACCGGCAGAGGATGCTACGGAGCCATCGAAAGTATATTCCACTGAGGAGCTTGTTCAGCTCCTGGAAGGAAATTATTTCGCCGAAATCCATCCGGGTATACCTCCGCGAATAGCTGTGCCCGCTGGCACGAAGCTGACAATCAGACCGCCGCGACGTCAAAACGGTGGCTTTGAGATAGGCGAAATACTTCTAAAGAATGATTTTTGTACGTTATCTATCCAAACACAATATTCGGGCTGGATGAGAGGAATAGGTAGCTACAGGCGGCTAGCCGGTATCTCTAACGAGGAAAACCATGGACTTGCGACAGCAACCTATCGGATCACGTTCAATGCTCGGTTTAGCCGACTCCGCAGCGGGCATCCTAAGATGCCAAAGTACAGGGCTTGGGCAAGCCAGCTAGCCGCCGAACTTAGAAAACAATTTGATGAACAAGTTATCTGGGAAAAAACCAAAGACGATTACCTCTTTAGCAAGCAGGTAGAGCAATAGGGGCCAGCAGAATAGCAGATCGATTAGTTTACCCTTGCTTGGCCTGTTCCAAAAACGTCGCTGCAACCCTCTCTGCAAGTAGCTGATTTTTCTAGGCGGCAACCTAGCAACTTTGCACGTACCAAAAACACTTGTTTTTGGAGCTACGAAAGAAAAGGGTGTTTCCCCGGTTTTTCTGGGATGATGGTCTTGATCTTTAGCCTGCGTGCAACTGCCAGCATATGACCATCGCCTGCAACAAGAAAAAGATTCTCACGAAACATCGCTTTGAGATCGAGAGCTACGCAAACAACCATTGTATCCAGTGTATCCATCGGTTCCTGCGTGGTACCGTCGGCCCTAGTTCTCAGTGGGGTTGTGTAGGAGGTAGGATGAACTGCGCGAGCTCCCCAACAGCGAAAATGATCTACGTCTAACGGCCAGAAGATTCTCTCAAGGACATCCTGATAAAAACGCGCTTTGAGGGCCTCAGCTTCTGCTCGGGTGAGCTTTTCTCTTGTACCATCACTCTTCTTCTGACCTACTCGATGGAGTGATTCAAAGACGGCTAGGACTTCTGGGATGCATACCGACGGGAGAAACACGCGGCCCTTAGGATAAGAACAAATCTTTCCTACAACATCGGATCCTGGCTCAGTCTTGTACCGCTTTACCGCCGCACTTGTATCAAATAGGAAGAAAATCAAGGACGGGCTTCGGCGCGCATATGCGCCACATACTCACTGAGTGGGGTCTCTAGCCTAGATGTGATCTGCCGCACCTCTCGGATTGTGGGGACAGATTCCGTTTTCCGTGCAGTACGCGAACGGAGCCTACTCTTGCGAGCCTGCCTGCGGAGATGGGCACGGCGACGCCGCTTGCGGTTTTTTCTCATAATCTTCCCCCGCTAACTACCCTAACAATACCGTGGTGGGGATCGGTCCCGCCATAGGAAAATCGTCCTACAGAGTTAGCAGGATAGTCGAAATGGATGTGACTCCTAACCTGTTCAAACAAAAGGGGAAATCATTCAGCCAGCGTAGAGGCGGAGATTGCTATCCTATAGCCAGGCCAAAGCGCCGGACTTGTTCGAGCAACTGGATCTCCGTTCTTTGCATATCTGTTGCGCGTACCGTGGCTCAATGAGTACCATAGCCTTCTGCCGGCAAAAGTCTGTGAACGGCCAAGCCACCTGTAAGGTTCACGGCAGAGCCACGAAGAATGTCTGCCGAGCCTGCCTCGTCGAGCACCTTCAAGAATTTCGCCACGCCAATGTAAGGGCAGGTATTCAAGTCGCCAAGAACCACGTCGCTCGACTTAGACAGAAGTACGTCGAGATTTCTAGTTCCCCAGGGGCAGAAGTGAAAGCCCTTTCCGTTGCCTCTGAGCTAGGCCAAATTCTTGCGGCGCTGGACGGCAGACCAAGAGGCAGCCTACCCCGGCGTCTACTGGCTGATCCTGTCAGGCAAGGCGAGTGGAAACAGCAGGGCTAGGCACTCAGACTAGCTATTCGTCCACTTCGCGGGCTAGCACTTCAACAGCTTTCTTGGCTTTCCGCTCGACTGGTGGAACGAGCAAAAAGTTTTGCTGAATCTGCAACAGCGCGATTCGTTCCTGGGCTTGAGGTGTGGGATAAGCGCCACGCAGCTTGAAAACCATGTCGGCGGACAGTCGCCGCTCTTGATGATCCGGTTGCGGTGGAGCGAATCGCAGCTTGCCACTTTTCAGGCAGAAAACCCGCACAAACTCAGCCCTCATCCCCTCCGCCAAGACTTCTGAGGCAACATCGAGCGTAACTGCGTGCTTGTCCAACACCCTTTCAATCTCCCGTTTGATCTCGTCATTCTTCATCAACCGATGGCCCTGGTTATAGGCGCTCCTGGGTTCGTAACCTGCTAATTCTGCCGCCTTTGTGAGATTTCCAAAGGCCTCACCTTCTGGGTTGGTAAATTCGACTACGAATCGGCGCTGTTTGAGCTTGAGCTTCCTGCTGATCTTGCGGCCGTCCGGCTTCTTTCCGTGGTCGCTTGCCTTCCTCATCGTGCTTTTGTCCCCCTCGGCAGCCGGTCAGTTTTGGCGGTGCCGCGCATCGTTTCCTTCTTCACTCCAATCCCTTCTCCGTGAAGCGTACTCCTCTGGTCGCATTCGGTCAAATCTTGATTCCCCTTCGCGTTGACTTGCCTGGGGGCACGGCACGCAACCGAGCGGCGTTTCTTTTCTGGGCAAAGATTACCAAAATAGGAAATCCAGCGAACATCGCCCCGGTCAAAGCGCAGCACGCTCTCGAACCAGCGTGCTTACCGGTCGCCCCCGGCGTATCCAGCGTTTTCTTCGTTGTTTTCACAGGGTACACGGGAGCGGACCTCGTTCGGTGGCGGCGTTCGGCTCTCCAGGAAGATGGTGGAGAGATTTGGTACTCGGTGTGTTGGGTAGGTCCGGAGAAGCGCTAGGCATTCTTGTCTCAGGGGGCATGACAGATGGCTTCGGAGCAGCCTCCACTCAGGCTTGCGCCTGATCGACGGCAAATGTCTGTCAGGCGCCGTCGAAGCATACGCGCTGAGTATCAGGTTCCCGTGGTGGTCAAGTGGGTGGGCGCGGATGGTTCCGCGAAGAAGGAAGCCACAGTGACCAACGTCGTCAACGCCCACGGCTGTCTGTTGTTGCTGAAGGCCCCGCTCATCGAGGGGATGGAAGTGGAAGTGACAAATGCCGACACGCAAGAGGTTCGCCGGGGTCGAGTGGCCTGGTACGGTGGGCTGGCCGAGGACTTCCGAAACAAATTAGCCATCGAGCTGGACCACCCCGACCCGAATTTCTGGGGTCAAAGATACACTGACTTCCTTTTGCAGGGGGTTGTGCAACAAAGGTAGGTGAGGTAAGAATTGCCCAGAGAGCGCCGCAAGAGCCTACGTGTTCCTATAGCCATTCCGGTGGAGCTAGCCCTGGTCGGGGTGGAAGGCCCGACGGAGAAGTCAAAAATGAATCCAGAGACAGAACGCCGCAGACACCCTCGTGTTCCTGCTCGCCAGTGGCTTGAATATGTGGTTGGCGGTAGGCGAGGGATTGGGCACCTGACTGACATCAGCCTTGGCGGCATTGAGTTTATCGCGTCTGGGCCAACCTTGCGCAAAGGAATACAGGCGCGACTTCTTTTCCAAGCTGGGCCAGAACGCATCGACACTGACGTGGCAATCCGCCACGCAGGAAAAGGGCGACTGGGAGCCTCGTTTGTCAGTCTCAACGACCAGCAGCGAGCCACCCTAGAAGCATTCGTCTCTCAAGCCCTGTAAACCATACCCGCGCTAAGATGGTTGTAGATAGGGAATGCCTCAGCCAAAGTGATGTGCTGGAAAGGATGAAGGAGATAAGGAATAGGAAGAAGCCGAGCTAGCTGTTGGCCAATCTCCACCTTGACCAACTGAGAGAAATTGCCACAAGTCCCGGGAAACTTCCAGAAGAAATCCGACACGCCATTCTTTCTGGTGAGTTTAGTGCCCAGCAGCCCTAGCGGAAAGGGGACAGCTGATTTGAAGAGGTACGAGCAATGGTTCCGAGCGGTCGTGGTTATTTTTGAGGTTTGAAGCCCTGATGGGCCACTTGGCCCCACTCGTGCTTCCCGCGCAAGAAGTCAATCACCCCGCGGAGCCGCCAATAGGCGTGCAGCTGGCGGTAGCCGAAGTTCTCCACCAGGCAAACCCAGATCATTCTGGGCAGATCCGCCACGCGCGTATATTTCCTCAGCATGAGTTCTTCGAGCAAAATGGCCGAGACAGAAATCAGCGTTCCCGCCAGAACCGAAACGGCCAGGAAAGCCGTGATAAAGGCGGGGCTTGCTACTTGGAAGGCAACGCTTAAACCGAAGACCGCGTACCCGAAGAACTCGACACACGCCCCCACCCCCTCAAAAATCAGATAGAAGGGCAAAGTGAGCACACCAATAATCCCGTAGTGGGGATTAAATAACATCCGCCGATGCGTCCAGAGAATTTCACACAGTCCGCGCTGCCAGCGATTTCGCTGCCGTGCCAGCAAGGCCAAGCTTTCTGGCGCCTCCGTCCAGCAAATAGGGTCGGGGATGAACAAAATTTGATAGGGTTCGCCTCGCTCCCGCAGGTGGCGATGTAGCCGGACGATCAGCTCTGCGTCTTCGCCGACCGTTTCCTTGTTGAAGCCGCCGCACTCTTGCAAGGCGGTTTTCTTGACGAGACAAAACACCCCAGAGATGATCACGACGCCGCCAAGGTAGCTCCACCCCAAGCGCCCGGCCAGAAAAGCTCTCAGATATTCCACAATTTGCAAGCGGAGAAGCAGAGGGCGAGGCCAGCAGATGCTGACTACTTTTCCTTTTTCGATGAGGTTACCGTTGGCGATGCCCACGATTCCCCCTACGGCCACGGTTCGGTTCGGATGTTCGACAAATGGGATGACCACTCGCAAAAGTCCGCCCTCTTCCAGGATTGAATCCGCGTCGATCGAGCAGACGAGGGGATGGAGGGCGACGTTGGTAGCCGCGTTCAAGGCATCCGCTTTGCCACCGTTCTCCTTGTCTACGATTACAAGGTTGGGGACAAGGGTTGACTCGTAAAGGCAGCGGACCGATTTCGTGGGAATTCCCCCCGGGTACCGGCGTAGCGTTCGCTTTAGTCCAAAAGCCCAATTCAGTCTTTCCAAGGTCCCGTCTGTCGAACCGTCATTGACAACCACAATCTGAAATTCCGGGTAGTGCAGCAGGGAGAGGCCCTTCACGCACTCGACAATACCGTTTTCTTCATTGTAGGCAGGGACTAGGATTGAAACCGCCGGGGTATTGCCAGATTGTAGAGTGGCGCGCAGATCACTGTAGCCCTGCCGTTGCCTGTAGCTGCGAATGTAGGCGAGGGCGAGAATAGCTAGAAATGCGTAGGAAAGATTCAGCAGCACAAAATAAACGAGGACGAAATGGTTAAACGTCCGAACAGGCTCGATCAGAAAGGGCGGCATGATCGCCGGGCACGTCAGGTTCTCTCCAGGAAATACCTCGCCATCGTACTGGCCCGGATGCGGGCGGAAGCGCAGGCGCGTTGCAAGCTCTCCCTTCCCACCTCTCCCATTCCTGCCAAAGCTTCCCCCGCCCGAAAGCCGACCCAATAGTCGGGGTCCTCCAACGCTGCTCGAATTCCTTCCTTGGCCTCGGTCGCTTGCAGTCGCCCCAGCGCTTGCACCGCTGCTTGCCGAATCTCGGCGGAGGCAGTCGTGAGCAAACAACGTAATGGCTCTATCGCTGTTGGATCGCCGATGCGCCCGAGAGCGACGATGACTTCCACTCTTACTGTCGGACTTCTTTCCTCCTTCAGCCGGCAAAGAAGAAAAGGAACAGCCTGGGTACTCTTCAACTCGGCTAGGGCACGGACAATCGCGGCCCTCATCGTCTCGCTCTGCCGCGCGAGACTTTCAAGAAGCGGAGTCCACGCCTCACCGCCCAGGCCCACCACCACCTCAAGAACATAGGAACTGTTGGGATGACTCAAGCGACAGCTCAACGATTCATATATAGCCTTGGCTGCTGTTTTTCTGTCGATTTGTGCCAGTGCGAGAGCGGCCATGAACCAAACCTCTTCGTTGCTGTCCGTGAGCGCCACCCTTAGTGCAGGTATAGCTCGCCGGCTTCCCATTTCGCCCAGACGCTTGGCCGCCTGCGCTCGCACCCACCACCGCCAAGCTCTTAACCGCGCCACCTCGGAGTCCACATAGCCCAGAATTTCGAACAGACCTGTAAACTGGTTTCGGAGTGAACCACGAAACTGTCTTGCGTAATCCAACAGCAGAAACTCGATGATGCGAAGGTCACCCCACTTTTTCGGCCTAAAGCGCCAAGGACGGAAACTCAACGGTTCGTGAGCAAATTGAGAGAGCAGGCTCTGCTCATACAAATGATAGCGGCGTTGTCGGTACACCCCGAAGGTATTACGTACTGTCTTTTCGACAAAGAGGACTACTGCGAGCAGGAACAACAAGCCAGCCAGAACAACGGTGCTCTGCAGGACGAGATCCTGAATAAATTCAAACATAGCCGGCGCCAACCAAACACGATGAATCCCTATTTCACCCACTTGGCAATCCGGGTCAACAACTCGACCGGGCTGAACGGTTTTGTGATGTAATCATTCGCTCCCAGCTGGAGCCCCTGGACGACAGCCGATTCCTGGGAGCGCGCCGTCAGCAGAATCACAGGGACGGTACTGCCTGTCTCTCGCAGGGAACGTAACACTTCGAATCCATCTGCCTTCGGCATCATTACGTCCAAGAGAACCAAGTCCGGCGGTTGCGCGGCGATTTGCTGCAGCGCATCCTCGCCGTCCGAGGCCGTGGCGGTTTCGTATCCGTTTGCGCGCAGCCGAATTTCGAGCAGCCGCGCCAGCTGCTCTTCGTCTTCAGCAATCAGAATCCGCTTGCCCATTGGCTATTGCCTGTCAGGCAGCTCCCGGCTGGCGGTCGGAAGGAGAAAAAAGAACGTGCTGCCCTTTCCGTATTCGCTGCTTACTCCCATGCGGCCTCCATGCAGTTCCACAATCTCTTTGGCGATGGCCAGTCCCAGCCCGGTGCCCCCAGCCGGGGCCGGGCCTCTCCCACCGGCTTGCTCGAACCTTTGGAAGACCTTTTCTTTGTCTTCTTTTCTGATGCCACAGCCGTTGTCTTCAATCTCGATACGAATCCAGCCATTCTCCCGCAGTACACGGGCTTGGATGATTCCCTCTCCCGGTCGGACAAACTTGAGGGCGTTGCCGAACAAATTGGTAAGAACTTGTAGAATACGATTGCGATCGACAGGAGCGTAATAGACAGCGTCCTTTCCTGTCTCAAACGACAAACGCACCTGCTTCTCGCCGGCGCTGCTCTGGAAAGTTTTCAAACTGTCCTCGACCAGCAACTGAATGTTTTCCTTCTCTTTCGTGACTTTCAGGCGGCCGGCCTCCAGAGCCGCCATATCGAGCAAATCGTTGACGATGGCGCCCAATCGCAAGATATTGCTTTGCGCCATCACCAGGCAGGCTTTCACCCCTTCATCGCAGCGACCCACCAAGCCGTCCAAGATCAGGTTCACCGCTTCCTGCAGAATCGCCAGGGGGGTGCGCAACTCGTGGGAGACAAGAGCCAGGAAGTCCGATTTGATCCTCGACAGATGCTCCAGCCGGCGGATCAGCTCGGTTCTTTCGGCCTCCTGCTGTTCTGAGATGACCCGGTAGATTTCTACGGCAGAGCTGTCCGAGCTGCCCAAGAGCGTATCCGCCTGTCCACTCTGCAGTGCCGCCAGCACGGCTTTCAATTCCTCCAGCTCTCGCACCACTTCTTCGTAGCTGGGCCTTCTTTCCTCGCTCATGGTCTCGACCCTGCAACATTGATGAGGTGCTCCTGGTGGGGTCATTTCCTCTGAAACATCTCGCCCATCCTTTCCTGTTCAGCCAAGACCAGCCGGGTGGGGGTACCGGCCAGGATGCCGGACACGGCGTGAAAGGCCCTGCCGATGTGCATACCCTTGTCGTCGATTTCGAACTCGCGGATCGCTTTGTCGTGCCAGGAGCCGCGCATCTTGAGGACGGTGATGCCGCGCCGCATCTCGCCCATGAGCTCGACGTACCGCAGGAGGATGATGGAGTCCGTGATGCTCGAAATATGGGTTTCCGTGATGGAGGTGCCACCCATCAACGAGACCGTGGTGGCGGTGAAGAGGCCCGCTGTCTCCTTCGCCTTGAGGTGCGCCGTGAGGGCGATGACGAACTCGCGGAAACTTTTGACCGAGGAGACCCGCTCCAGCGCGGAGAGGCTGTCCAGGGCGACGCGCGTGGGACCGAAGTTCTCGATCTCCTTCTTCATCCAGAGCAGGTGGTCCTCCAGGCCAAGAGTTTCCGGGTACTGGCAGAGAATCTTGAGCAGGCCTTTTTCCTCCCACTTGCGGAAGTCGATGCTCCAGCCGATGGCATTGCGCAGGAGCTGCTCGCGCGACTCTTCGAAGGCGAAGACCAGGGTCTTCTCCCCGCACTTGCTGCCGTTGTCCAGAAAAGTCGTCACCATCAGCGTCTTGCCGGTGCCGGTGGCCCCGCTCACCAGGATGACGGAGTCGCGGTAGTAGCCCCCGCTGCACATCCGGTCCAGTTCTTCGTTGCCGGAGCTGATGCGCACGTTGGACGACTTCTGCGTCAACTCCATCGCCGAGAGCGGCAGGATGGCAATACCGTCCGGCGAGATGGTGAAGGGGAATTCGCCCTTTTGGTGAGCTGATCCGCGGTATTTGAGGATTTCAATGGTGCGGCGGCGCCTTTCCTGTTCGAGGACGTTGCGCAGGACGATGACGTTGTCGGCCACGAATTCCTCCACCCCAAACCGGGCAATGTCGCCATACTCTTGGAGGCGTTCGGCCGTCAGCAGGGAGGTGACGCCCATTTGCTTCAGGCCCGCCGCCAGACGGAAGAGCTCCCGGCGCACCACTCCCGCATCCGCAAACTGGGAAAAGAGCGCGCTCACCGAGTCGATGGCCACGCGTTGGGCGCCTACCTTCTTTACTGCGCTCTCGATGCGCGCCAGTAGGGCCGAGAAATCGTAATTCCCGGTCTCGACCGTACTCTGGCCCGGCTCCGGTGAGCCGTCCACAAACGCCAGCCGCCCCTCATTAGAGTATTGTTCGAGGTTCCATCCGAAAGAGCCCACGTTCCTTCGGATGTCGATGGGAGTTTCCTCGAAGGTCACGAAGACACCGGGCTCGTCGTACTTCTGCATCCCGTGGATCAGGAACTGAACTGCCATGATGGTCTTCGAGCTGCCGGCAGTGCCGGTTACCAGAGTTGTTCGTCCTTTGGGCAAGCCGCCCATGGAGATGGCATCGAAGCCGGGAATACCGGTCACGATTTTCTTAACGGGACCGTCCGTGTGAACTGTCTGCGTCATTGTCTTACCTCCTTCCGGTTGGAAACCACATCCAGACCGAGCAGCACCTTCTCGCGGTTCGAGAGGTCGCCAATGATCCTGGCCAACGGCGGTGGCAGCGACTTGACCAGCGTCGGCGTGGCGATGATCTTCTCGTCTTCTGCCAGGACTGGGTCTTCCAAGACGTCGATGACCTCGAGGTGGTACTCCTGCGACAACTCCTCCGCCATGATCCGCTTCAGGTTCTCCAACGCCCGTATAGAGGCGGGTGTCTGGCCGGTAATGTAGAGCTTCAGCACGTATTTCATCCTTCCTCCTCCCTTCCCGATACTGGGCTGATTGCTCCTCGGCGGTAGTAGTCCACCAGATGGCCCATGGTCTCTAGGGCCAGGAGCCGGCCCTCGTTGGCGTAGGCATTGGCTCGTTTAGGATGAACGTCACGGCTTTTCGCCTCCACGGCGTGCAGGTGAAGATCCACCACATCCCGCGGGCCGGCGCCCTGATCACCCAGGCGACTTGCCAGCGATTCGATCTCCTGGCGCGGAGCGGCCTGCTTGAACCCGAGCGCTTCCAGGTAGGCGTCCAGCAGCCTGCCGTATTCCTCCACCAATTGAGCCAGAATCTCCGGGGCGCGCTGGCGGAGCGGCCCGACGCCCGCCATCTGGGCGGTCACGGGCGCTCCCTCCCGCGCTAGGAGTGACCGGTAGTGCGCCAGAGCTTGCTCGGCCTCCTCCTTCTCCCGTTGGCGGGCTTGCAGCTCCGCATTCGAACGTGCCAGCTCCTTCGCGCGTTGCGCCAGGGCCTCCTCCGCCCGCTTGCGCTCGGTGATGTCACGGATAACAACAGTGAATATGGGGGGCCTCCCCGGCGGCACTACAACGACGCTGACAGCGATCTCACTATCGAACACCTCACCACTTTTTCTGAGCGCCCGCACTTCACGAAGCATGGTGATTGCGTCTTTCTCTCTCGGAGACGATGGAAATGGCCTTTTCAAAGTCTAAGCGATACGATTCATGCAAAATGTCTTGTAGCTTCATCCCCAAGAAATCGCCCTCTTCACACCCAAACAGGTGAGTTGTAGCCTTGTTAACGGATTGGATGACGCCATGCTCATCGACCGTCAGGATGGCATCGACGGTGCTATCCAAGATGGCGTGCAGCAAGGCTGTAGTCGATGCCAAGTTCTGGGTCCGTTCCGCCACGATGGATTCCAATTCGGTGTTAAAGCGTTTCAGTTCGTTTTCGGTGCGCTTGCGTTCCGTAATGTCGCGAATTACTGCCGTAAATAAACCATGGCCTTCCCATGAGGCCACCACCGGTTTGATCGCGATCTCGCAATCGAACATCGCTCCATCCTTAGTCAGTCCGTGCACTTCCACCCCCCCCCCCCCCCCCGGGGGGGGGGGGGCAAGTCGCTGATACACAATGACTTAACGCCATCACTCAACTCAGTGTCTGAAACCAGAGTATCTATCCCTCTGCCCATCAATTCCTTCTCGTCGTAACCGAACAACTCAACTGTGCGCTTGTTGACAGATTGAATCACCCCGTGCTCGTCGACCGTGAGGATCGCATCCAGGGTGCTATCGAGGATCGCGGCCAACAATGCTCTGCTGGAGGTCAGTTCGGCATTGGAACGGGCCAACTCTTTGGAACGGGCCAACTCTTCCGCGGATCGCTTCAGGTTTTCTTCCGCCCGCTTGCGCTCAGTGAGGTCTTCGACTATCTCTATGAAGCCAACGACTTTGCCATTATGGTTCTTGGTCAGTGTGAAAAGGATTCGGGCAGGAAAACCCTCCCCGTTTTTCCTGACCTTTTCCCCTTCGTAGGAAAGCCTCCCCTTCCCCATGAGGCCGTCAATGACCTGGTGCAGCTTGCCGGCTTCCACAACATGTTTCGGGAAGAAGATCTCGATATTCTGTTTACCGATGATCTCCTCCGGAGCATAGCCATAGATGTGACGGGCGCCTTCGTTGTACGCGATTATGTTGCCGTCGAAGTCGGCAGCAATGATGGCGTATCCAATCAGACTCTCGAAGAGAGTGGACACAAAATCCGTAGTTTCACGGAGTTCTCTTACCCTTTCCTGAATCAACTTTCTGCTGTCAGCAGTGGCATGCTCGATCACAGATCTTCTCTTCCCTTCGTGGCTCTCTCTTTGCCCCGGTCACTCTGGTCAGATTTCCCTGTCTCTCTTGCCGATGGCCCTTACGATCAACTTGCCGGAAACTAGATGGAACTCAATCTCGCGGCCATGATGGCCGCCGGTATCCTCCCCTACCAGGGGTATCCCTTCTGTGTTCAATATGTGCTTGATGCTCATTGCGTTCTGCTCGCCGATACCAGCACTAGAATGGCTACAAGAGGAAAACATCCTTGCGCCGCCAACCATTTTGGCTACCATGTCTTCCGGGATGGCCCCCCGGCTTTTCATCCCCTCCAGCAAAGTGGCAATCGCTGTGTCCGCATACCGGTAGGGAGTAGCATGCCTGTTCCTGCTGTCCGATTCGGGCAGCATAATGTGCGCCAAACCACCGATTCTGCGTCGGACGTCGTAAAGGATTGCGACCACACAAGATCCGAGTCCCACGCAGGAAACGACGTGAGGCGCCCTAGCGACAACACCCTCACCCATTTTGACCTCAATCTCGTTCGGACCCATACGCCATTCTTGCTCGTTCAATCGAGTCCCCAAGCTTCTTGAAGTCGCTCTCAGAAGCAAGCAGCAGGAAAAAAATCTTAATAGGAGCCTCCTTAAGCATGAAATCGGTTTCGACCAGGAGGACCACTTGACTCTCGCGGCTCAAGGCAGCGAGAGGTTCATCCATGAGAGACTGAAGCATGTCAATGGCCAGGGTGGGAACAGTATGATAAATATTGAGCTTGCAGAAGTCGTGAATTGCCGTCAAATAGACCCCCGCTAAGATATTTCCTATTTCCACCAGGACGGAGACATCTGTTTCCAGCTTGCTCTTCTTGGGCCCCGGCATTGCCCGTTCTACCAGATGTATCAAGTTCTCTTTCTGGACATCCGGCACAAGGAAAAGAATCTCACCTCTTACGTCACCCACCATATCCATCTTCACGCACGAGACAGCCAAAGAAGCGTCGCCCAGAAGGGCGGGGAGTTGCGGGGCTGGAGAAATGGTTAGCTTTGGTATGGATAGATTCACCTCGCACTGAAGCAGCTGCCGAAGTGCGGTCGCTGCGTTGCCGGCCCCGATGGACATCATTTCTCTGACGAAATCCAACCGTTCCTCTGATAGCAGTTCTTTGCCATTCATGTTGCGTGCCTTTCCTGTGGCACTCTTTCAAGACCCAATAAGGTGGGGATGTCCAGCAGGAGTGCGACCCGGCCATCCCCCAGAATCGTCCCCCCCGAGAAGCCCTTGAATTGCCGGGCGAGGGGATCGAACGGCCGGACGATACTTTCCGTTTGATCCAGCACCGCATCCACGCCCAGGCCAATGAATTTATCCCCGTGGTGTGTGATTACGGCCGTGAGGTTCTCTCGGGTGTCTTGAAGGCGAATGTTCAACATTTCGCTCAATTTGACAAAAGGGATGACTTCCTTGCGCAGGACCAACACCTGGTCATTCTGAATTTGTTTGATATCCCGCGGCTTGACTTCCAGTGTTTCTGAGACCATGTCGGAAGGAATGGCGAAGACTTGTTCGCCCACGCCCACCATCAACGTTTGCATCACCGCAGTGGAGAGCGGCAGTTTGAGGGTCACCCGTGTTCCCTTGCCTTTTTGGGTCGCCACCTCAACGGCTCCCCCCAGCCTTTCGGTCGAGGTTCTTACCACATCCAATCCCACGCCTCTTCCCGACACACCGGTCACCGCTTCTGCCGTGCTGAATCCGGGCTTGAAGAGCAGGCTCAGAACATCTTTGTCTGGCAGTGATTCAACTTCCTTCGGTTTGGCAAACCCTTTTCTGACCAACACCTCCCTCAAAGCGGCGGTATCTATGCCGCGGCCATCATCTTCCACATCGACGAGGATGTGATTTTCAGCCCTTCGGGCGGACAGCTTGATGGTGCCGGACTTCTTCTTGCTGTGTTTCTGCCGGATCTCAGGAGGTTCAATGCCGTGGTCCACCGCGTTTCTCAGCAAATGCATCAGAGGGTCACTGATTGTATCGAGCACGGATTTGTCCAACTCTATTTCTCGTCCTTCCATAACAAGGTCTACTTCCTTGTTGGCCGCTCTCGCCAGATCGCGGACTATTCGGGGGAACTTTTCAAAGACTTGATCCACAGGCACCAGGCGCGCAGCAGACACGTTCTCTTGCAGTTCCCTGATCATGCGATTCATTGCCGCCAACGCGGCCTTCAGCTCTTTCTTCGCCGTGCCAACGAGGAAGTTATCAATACGATTCTTGGTGATGATAAGCTCGCCCACCAGATCAAAAAGAGAATCCAGCAGGTCCATGTTCACCCTAACAGTTTGAATCTTTTCAATGCGGGGGAGTGTGGCTGGTTTCGGCGTGGGCTCTTCCCGCTCCCCGAGATGGGTGTTCTCCTGCAACAACCTTTTCATCTTTCCGGCCAGTGCTTGAAAATCAATCCTGCCGGATTTCCTCTCCGCTCGCTCCCTGACCATTTTTTCAAGGGTGTCGATGACCTCGTAGAGAAGATCGATTGTTTCTTGCGTGACCAGCAATTCGCGCTTCCGCAGACGATCCAAAACGTCTTCGGAGAGATGGGCTAACTGGGCAATGTCCAAGAACTCCAACATTGCGGATGAACTTTTAAGGGTGTGAATGACCCGAAATATCTCATCCAAGCGTTCTGTCTGGTCGTGATCTTTCTCCAATGCGAGAAGAGCGTTGTTGGCTTCCTGAAAGCCCGTTTCGGCATCAATCAAGAAGTCAGGCAGCATGGCCGACAGCTCTAGCTTGTCTTTGTCCGGCATTCTTCCTTCCATGAGGGGCTAAATCATTTTCAAAATGGTGTTGGCGATCTGTTGCAACGGTACGATCTCATCCACACAGCCCATATCGATAGCGGCTTTCGGCATGCCAAATGCGACACAGGTCGATTGGTCTTCCGCGATCGTGCTGCCACCGGCGTCCTTGAGTGCCTTCATACCCCTTGCGCCGTCACTTCCGGTTCCCGTCAGGAGCACGCCGAGAGTGTCCTCGCCATAGGCTCTGGCGGCAGATTCCATTGCATGGTCGACGGAGGGGAAAATAGCGTGAGGGGAGGAGGTTGTGCTTAGGTGTATTTTCCTGGCGACTCCATTTTGTAGGATACTGGTATGACAACCACCAGGCACCACCAAGACTCGGCCGGGCTTTATGACTTCGCCCTCTTGCGCCAGTGAGATTTCCGGGGAACATCCCCATTGCAACCGGTCCACGAACGTGGGCACAAATCCCGGGCTCATATGCTGAATGACAATAATTGCCGCCAAAATGTCGCGGGGGAGAGCGGACAGCACAAGGGCTACTGCTCTGGGACCGCCGGTTGAGGCCCCAATGACGACCAGTTTTTTCCGTTCAACTGATTTAGGCCATTCCCGCCGATGCATCTCCTTGGGCAGGCAAAGATCGAGCTTGTGTACATTGACATCTGCTGCAACCTTCACCTTGGCAATGATCTCACTGCTTAATTTTTCGATGTCATAGGAGATGACGCCGGAGGGTTTGGCGATAAAGTCCACAGCGCCATGTTCAAGGGATTTGATGGCAATTGTCGCCTCTGTCTTGTTGAGAGCGCTGAGCATCAGTACCCGGGTTGGGCACTCAGACATGATGTGCGCTAGGGCCACAAGGCCGTCCATCACGGGCATTTCGATGTCGAGAAGTACAACGTCGGGACGGAGCTGCTTGGCTTTGTGGACCGCGTCTTTGCCGTCCGTCGCAGTACCCACAACCACTATTGAGCCGTCCGATTCCAGAATGTGCGTGAGGCATTTCCTCATAAAGCTGGAATCGTCGACGATCAGCGCTCGTATCATCCCTCATGCCTACTTGGTCCCAATGCTTTCTGGATGGCATCGATGACCTCTATGGACTTAAAAGGTTTTCTTATGTATCCAGAAGCACCAGCCCTGCGAGCCTCCTCCTGCTTTTCTTCCTGACCAAGCGCGGTCACCATAACGACCTTTGCGTCTGGGTCCTCTTTCACGATGGCTCTTAACGCCAAGAGTCCGTCCGTGTCTTCCATCAAAATGTCAAGAGTGACCAGGTCCGGCTTGAGCTTTCGGTACAGATCCACGGCCTCTTTGCCATTCTTTGCCGTAGCCACCACCTCGTGCCCAGCATGTTCGGCAATAAATTTCAAAGAGCCTCGCATGAAGGAAGCGTCGTCTGCAATCAAGACTCTTGCCATAACTATTTCTCCCTTTTCATGCCTGCGTTTCTCCAGGGGGCTGCTGCTCAGCCTCGATCCTGTCCTTCTCAGTCTCTCCCTGTGTTTTCCGGGCTTTGCCCTGCAGCTCGCTTATGGCAGCCGCGTCAAGCAATTCGGTCTGGGACAATACTTTTTCCGCGTTCAGCAAGATGATGAGTCTGCTGTCCAGCACTCCCACGCCCGCGACATATTGCTCCGACACTGGAGTAGTGGCTGATTTGGGCAATCTCTGCACTTTCTCATCCGGAATCTCGATGACTTCTTCCACACTGTCCACAAGGATTCCAATAGGAAAACCGCCATGTTCCACTATGATGATCCGTGTATCCTCGTCGTGTTCTTTTGGCTCAAACGAAAACTTCTTGCGAAAATTGATGACTGTTGCGAGTCGTCCGCGGAGATTCAATATGCCTTCAATGTAGGGGGGAGCGCCGGGGACGGGCGTTGTGCCTAACACGGAAGAGATTTCCAGCACCCGCACGGCCTGAAGGCCAAATCGCTGGGACTTGAGGGTAAAAACAAGATATTGATTCTCCTCTGCCCCCTCCTTCTTCCAGTTCTCTTGGACGGTGTCAGTGGCCATGACCTGCCCCCAGATTGCCGTACCTTGTACTAGGGCTTTTTCCGTGCGGGTCGTCGAGCGGGCGCCGGACGGGGTGCTCTCGGCAGACCCGCTGCGGCTGCCAGTCTTGTCGTTGCATATTCCTCTTCCTCGGTACGGAACCGCCCCACCGTCCGTTGGAACTTTTCCGACATCTCCGCCAGAGTGGTTGCCGTGCCCGCAAGCTCCTGCATCCTTTCAAGGAGGCGTTTCGTGGCCGCTGCCGATTGGGTGCTACTGGTGGACGTATCAGCGGCAATACCGCGGACCTTGTCCAGACTCTGAGAGATTGAACCGATGCTGTTTTTCTGGTTGGCGGCGGCCACGGCGATTTCTCTGGCCGTGGTGGAAGTGGCCTCAATGGAACGGTTCATGTCGGCAAATGCTTCGGCAGTTTGCTCAATCGAAATTCTTCCCAGTTCGACGTTTTCCCCCATGGTCTTGATCGTGGTGACGGTTCCCTCCGTCTCTTCTTGGACAGCTTTGACCAGATTCGCTATCTTCCTGGCCTGCTCTTTGCTGTCGGCCGACAGAGTCTTCACCTCTTCGGCCACCACCGCAAAGCCTTTGCCGTGTTGACCGGCACGGACTGCCTCGATGGCAGCATTGATGGCCAGAATATTCGTCTGAGTCGCAATGTCTCGGAGGATGTCCACGATCTCCCGAATCTGTTCGCTGCTCTTGCTGAGCGCTTCAATCCTGGCCACAGACTCTTTTGAGCCCTCCAGCAGGAGAGCGGTCTTCTCAACGGTTTCCTCCATCGTCTTCTTGCCCGCGGCTGCGGCTTTGTTGGCGCTTTCAGCCATTTCGTTCATGCCGTTCGCTTTGGTCAGCGTATCGGAGGCGGTCCCTCCGACCGCTTCACCTTCCTGGGATGCTTCTGCGATCTGTTGAGCCTGAGTTGTTGCCCCTTGAGCGATTTGCTCCGCGGAGGCGGACGTCTGCGTGATCATCGCATTCATCTCCTGGGCGCTACTCAGCATCTGTTGTGAGGCTTGACCGATACTGGTGCCTGCCCCCCTGAGCTCCGCAACAATCCTTCGCAGATTCTCGAGTGTTGCATTGATGCCACTCACCATTGAGGCAAATTCCCCCCCCGCCTCAACTTCGATCGTTCTGGTTAGCACACCTTCACCCACCGCGGCCATCACGCTGTTAATGTCACCGATAATCATACTGAGAGTAACCACCATCCCATTGATGGTGTTCTTCAGCGCCAGGATCTCGCCTTTGACTTCCACGGTGATCTTCTTAGAGAGGTCCCCGTTGGCCACGGCGGTGGTGACCGCGGCGATGTTGCGCACCTGGGCGGTGAGGTTACCCGCCAGGGCGTTGACGTTGTCGGTCAGGTCCTTCCAGGTGCCGGCCACCCCCTTGACCTCCGCCTGCCCGCCCAGCTTGCCCTCGGTGCCCACCTCCCGGGCCACCCGAGTGACCTCGGCGGCGAAGGTGTTGAGCTGGTCCACCATCTGGTTGATGGTGTTCTTCAGCGCCAGGATCTCGCCTTTGACTTCCACGGTGATCTTCTTAGAGAGGTCCCCGTTGGCCACGGCGGTGGTGACCGCGGCGATGTTGCGCACCTGGGCGGTGAGGTTACCCGCCAGGGCGTTGACGTTGTCGGTCAGGTCCTTCCAGGTGCCGGCCACTCCCTTGACCTCCGCCTGCCCGCCCAGCTTGCCTTCGGTGCCCACCTCCCGGGCCACCCGAGTCACCTCGGCGGCGAAGGTGTTGAGCTGGTCCACCATGGCGTTAAATGTTGTCCCGATTCGTCGGAACTCTCCCTGGATCGGTTTTCCTTCCACTTCCAATGCCATCTTCTTCGACAAATCACCTTCGGCAACAGCGGTGAGCACGCGGGCCGCTTCTGTAGTGGGCTGTCCCAAGTTCCTGATGAGCGCGTTAATTGAATCAACATTGGTTCTCCACGAGCCCGTGACAGGTCCCAGCGAAACACGCTCTGTGAGCTTTCCTTCTTCGCCCACAATCTTGCTCACTCGGGCGAACTCGTTGGTAAGGCTTTCATTCAAGCTGACCACATCATTGAACGCTTCTGCTGTTTCCGCCCTCAGGCCGTTCTTTCCCGTCGGTAGTCGGACTGAGAAATCGCCCTTTCGGACACTCTTCAGTGCATCCAACAACGCCCTGAGAAACGAGACGGCCTCAGATTCCATTTGAGCTGTGGTGGGGACGGAGAGTTGCTCTTGTGTTGCCACTGGGGTCTCCTCCTGGACAAGTTCACATCGTGATAGGTAAAGCCGGGGTGCGCTTCCACCACAGGTGCCCCCCGATCTGAGCGGCAGCTTGGCGGTGCCTTCGGCGGGGGGTTGACCAGCTACTCTCCACCCATAGCCTCCCCTCGCTACTACTGTGCAATCCTCCGGCCAACCTTAACTCTCAGGCCGGCAAGAAAAGCCCAGCCGCGCCAAAGGGTTAGTAACGAGGCCAACATAACTGAGCCGCCAATACAACCGAAACTGGAAAGGAGTCCCATTCTGGCACTCGCCAACTAGGGCTTTCCTCCGGGGCTACGTATCAGCCGAGTCCCCCAATCGTTGGGTGGGCGGCGATGTAGGGCTTAGTGCGGTAGTTTGAACCCATTTGGCCCCTTACTTGCGAGAGGGTCTCGGAAGGGAAAAGTGCATGGCTGTGAATTTGAACTTTGGGGAGCATCCTGCTCGTGACAGAGGGAGACTGCGTCGCCGACCTCTTGTCTTTCTCTGTGCCTTGCTTCTCGCCAACACCTCGTCCTCTGCTTCACTATGGGGACACGCCCCCAGCACGACAACTTCGGCCCCGCTGCTCACGGATCGGGTAGTTTCCTCAACCCCGGCTCCGTACAAGATTGAGTTCACTTCGAGTCAGCCCGTAGCCGCGATTCCACTCGGGCGGGGAGCGAAAGGCATAAACCTCCAAGAGAGTGCGGCTTTGGCCTTCAAAGTGAGAGGACAGGCAGGGGGTGAATTTATCGGTTTCGAGATCCAAAACGATTCCTCTCCGCCTACTGGAGTGTCCCTCGGCAACATATTTGAATTCCTGCCACTGGGGATCACAACCGATTGGCAGCAAGTAGTCTTGGCAATCTCCCCTCAATTGTCGGCTGCGCTCCCCCGGGCTACCTCGTTGATTGTGCGCTCCCTGGAAGAGCAAAAAGGGGTGGTGTTCCTGAAAGACCTCTCGTTTCTCCCCCGAATCAAAGGTACCGAGGGCTGGGATACTTTGGCGGTGTCATTGCGAGAACACGGCCTTTCCACTCTCGATGACTTCTCCCTTCTTGTTCTGGATCACTACGAGGGGGTGGGTACGCGTGTGGGAAGAATCCTGGGCAAAGACAAGCCCGGTTTTCCCGTGAGGACATTTGTTGGGCGGGGAGAAGTTCCGAGATTCCAGGATGACTATTTCTTAGTGACAGATTTCGATGAAGGGAGACCGAATTCCCTGCACGGATACTTCGGTGCTTTCCAGCACGCACCTTCCAGTATTCAGATAGATCTGGACGCAGAAATCAGAAGAGGAGATGGGGGCAAATCTCTGCGGGGGACTTACTCCAAGAAAGGAGAGGGATTTTGCGGTTTCTGGGTGCACTTGTTTGAGACGAAGAAGCCACCGCGGGAGAGGGTTTATTTCGATGCCACTCCGTTCCACTACCTGTCGTTTTGGGTGAAAGGAGCACAGGGTGATGAAGACGTGACCGTGCAGGTGGCAGACTCCCGGTGGGAGAGGAGGGAGGATTCTGTGCCTCTGGCCCCCGTTTCCGAAATTCTGACCAGTGGAGTCAGCTCAGAGTGGCAAGAGGTAGTGATTCCGCTGAACAAGCCCGAGCACCGCAACCTTGACTTCACCCGGCTTGCATCTATCACTTTCAATTTTCGCCGCCCTGGCTCGGGGGCGATTTACATAGACGATGTCACCTTTAAGACATCACCGGAGGCTCGCGTGCCGGAGACGCTACCCTCCTCCGCAAAGGCTGAAAGGAAAATGTTCCGGTACGCAACCTGGATATGGGATCCCACCCCCTATCTTGACAACGAAACTGAGCGACAGGAGCTCTTTCGTTTCTCTGAGAACCAAGGCATCGATATTTTGTTTCTCCAGACTCAATGCTTGTTCAGGAAGGTACGCGGGGAAGAGACCTGCCGATTGGAGAGAGAAGGACAACTCAGAAGTTTTATCCGTGAGGCGCATGGTCACGGAATCGAAGTTCATGCCCTGGATGGCTATAGCTATCACGTTTTGCCTCCCTGGCGCGCCAAAGTCTATGCCCAGGTACAAGCGGTCATAGAGTACAACGCCAAAGTGCCGCCGGAGGAGCGTTTCGCTGGGATCCATCACGACAATGAGCCTTATCTGATCCCTTCTTTTTCCGGACTCCTCAAAGAGCAACTTCTCCTCTACTTTCTCGATCTCACCTATGCCTGTCAGCAACTCGTCAAGCAAGCAGGCGGAGGCCTGGTCTATGGCGTGGATATCCCCTTCTGGTACGACGAACGGGACGAGCAGTTCACGATGGTGGGCGCGGTCACGTGGCAGGGTGTACGCAAACCAGCAAGTTTTCATGTAATTGATATCGTCGATAACGTTGGCGTGATGGCCTATCGGACATATGCCTATGGCGCAGACGGCGTGATTGCCCTCGCCAGCAATGAAATCAAATACGCGAATAATCGGGGCAAACAAGTGTTTGTGGCTTTGGAAACAGGCCCCGTGCCGAAGCAGACAAAATATTATTTCACCAGTGCCTCCCGCCTCACTGAGTCGGACACCGTTGTTCCTAATGAGGGTGCATACCTCCTTATCGATGAGTGGGAGGGCTTTGCGATTCTCTACTTGAAGGAGTTCGGTGCCAAGCTGGGCGCCGAGGGAACGCCACCCTCTTTGGGACCGCTGCCGGGTACGGGCAACCGCAAGGTCTTCCGGAGTGTCAGAAAAATTGTGGTCCCTTCCACGAAACTTTCCTTCGCTCAGTTCCAAGGAAAGGATGTGGAGGCGGTTATCGAGGAGCTCATTGATGAGTTTCGCGATGATGCCAGTTTCGCTGGTGTGGCGGTTCACGACTATGAGAGTTACCGTGAACTTTCGAGAAAGTAAAGGGACAGGAGGCTTTCTCGCTGGCACTATTGCCTTCTGCTTACTGCTCCAGTCACCGGGGAGCAGCCCGGCTCGCAGTGAGGAGAAGCAGATGTCGGAGTCGGAGTGGGTGCAGAAGACTTTGCGCAGCCTATCGCTGCGGGAAAAGATTGGGCAGATGATGGTAGTGCCCTATTTTGCGAGCTACCTCAGTGCCTCCAGTGAAGATTACCAGCAGCTCGTAAACCAAGTTCGAACCTGGCACGTCGGGGGGCTATTGATCGACGCCCGCCGCACCCCGCTGGGGCGGGAGCGCAGCCGGGTTTATGCGATGGCGCGGTTGACAAACCGGTTGCAAGCACAGGCGCGCGTGCCCTTGCTCGTGGCGGCTGACTTCGAGCGCGGCGCCGGTACCACCATCGAGGAAGCTACCGAATTCCCCGACAACATGGCTGTCGCCGCCACCGGGAAGCCAGAATACGCCTATTTGATCGGGCGTGTAACCGCACTCGAAGCCCGGGCGCTCGGGGTGCACTGGGTGCTGGCTCCGGTGGCGGATGTCAACAGCAACCCCGAAAATCCCATCATCAACATCCGTTCTTACGGAGAGGATCCACACCGGGTGGCAAATTATGTCGCCGCGTTTGTGCGCGGGTGCCAGGAAGGAGGCGCACTGGCAACCGCGAAGCACTTCCCCGGGCACGGCGATACCGAGGTAGACACGCATCTGGCCCTAGCCACACTCGAGGCCGATCGCCAGCGCCTAGACGCGGTAGAGCTAGTCCCTTTCCGCGCCGCCATCGCAACCGGGGTGAAAGCGGTTATGCCGGGCCACATTGCCGTGCCGACGCTAGAACCCAACGGACAAGTACCCGCGACTTTTTCTCCGGTACTGCTCACTGACATGCTTCGTGGCGAACTCGGATTTCGTGGCTTGATTGTCAGCGATGGACTGACCATGAATGCCATTGCGGACAATTTCACGCCTGGGGAGGCGGCAGTGCGTGCGGTGGAGGCGGGCATCGATATTCTGCTGGTGCCGGCGGATCCCGAAGCTGTCCTAAACGCAGTTGAGCAGGCCGTCGAAGCCGGCACGCTCACCGAAGCTAGGATCGACGAATCGGTCCGGCGGATTCTGGAAGCCAAAGCAAGCCTCGGGCTCCACCAGAACCGCTATGTTGATTTGGACAAGATTGAAGAAATCGTCGGCAGGACGATGCATGCTCGGATAGCGCAGCAGATTGCGGACGAAGGGGTCACGCTGCTCCGAGACGAAGCGAAGCTGTTGCCGCTTGACGCCGCCAAGACCCAACGGGCATTTCTTCTAGTTGTTTCCGGCGATCCCGACCCGTATCCGGGCGCAGCCCTTGAAGAGGAACTCCGCCAGTGGGTACATAACCTGACTGTGTTGCGCACGGACACACGTTTCCTGCCACCCGCCAAGGTTCTCCTGCCGCAGCCTGAAAGCTACGACTGGGCCCTGGCAGCGCTGTTTGTGCGCGTAGTGGATCGGAAGGGCACGGTGGCCTTGCCGGCCGAGCATGTGGCACTGGTCAATCAATTGTTAGATACATCGAAGCCCGTGGTTATGGTGATGATGGGCAATCCTTATCTTGCAGCGCGTTTTCCTCGGACCAAGACCCTCTTGGTGATACCCAGTACCACCCCGGTAGCCCAGCGCGCCGCCGTGGGTGCCCTTATGGGCGAAGTCGCGATCGTGGGCGAACTGCCTGTAGCCGTCCCGGGTATTGACTAGTCGCAGCAGGAGGTGGCAGGCGACACGCCACCCGAACTGGGCGCGTACCACCGCGCCGAGCGTTGCAGATTGGAGTGCGCATGCAACTGACACTTCTCGATTGGTTCATCGTGGCCGCTTACTTCCTGGTTTCTTTCCTCATTGCGTGGCACTACCGCAATCGGGCTCAGCACAGTGTGGCTGAATTTTTCGTCTGCGGGCGTGGTGTGCCGTGGTGGCTTGCAGGCACATCCATGGTGGCCACCACTTTTGCAGTCGACACGCCCCTGGCCGTCACTGGCCTGACCGTCCGCTACGGCATCGCTGGCAATTGGCTTTGGTGGTCATTGTTGCTGAGCGGGATGTTGACTGTTTTCTTTTTTGCGCGGCTGTGGCGGCGCGCGGGCGTTCTCACCGACGTAGAGCTAATCGAGTTGCGCTACGCAGGCCGCCCCGCAGCCTTTCTGCGCGGCTTTCGTGCACTCTACCTAGGCGTAGTTATCAATTGCCTAATCATGGGTTGGGTCACCCTGGCAATGGTTAAGGTCCTCACGGTAATGCTCGGCATCTCCAAAATGGAAGCCGTCATCGCTTGTATGGCTATCACCGCGGTCTTCACGACCCTCGCCGGCCTCTGGGGTGTGCTTGTCACCGACCTATTCCAGTTTGTTCTGATGCTGACCATGACGATCTTGCTCGCATACTTTGCCGTGGACGCTGTTGGCGGGGTGACGCTCCTGAAAGCCAAGCTGCTGGCGCTGGAGACCACACGCCAAGCCAGCACGGGTGCTTCACCAGCAGGTTCCCTGCTGTCCTTCCTTCCCGAGCCAGGATCGGTGTGGATGCCGGTGTTTGTCTTCCTGGTCTATCTCGGCGTCAACTGGTGGGCAAGCTGGTATCCGGGGGCGGAGCCGGGTGGCGGCGGCTACGTTGCCCAGCGTATCTTCTCGGCCAAAGACGAGAAGCACTCGCTCTGGGCCACGCTCTGGTTCAACGTCGCCCACTACGCTGTGCGGCCCTGGCCCTGGATTCTGGTGGCGCTGAGCTCCGCCGTTCTCTACCCGAAGCTCGAGGATCCCGAAGTCGGCTACGTGCAGGTTATCGTGGACTTCCTGCCGCCCAGCCTCCGCGGTCTGATGCTGGCGGCTTTCCTTGCCGCTTATATGTCTACTATCAGCACGCATCTCAACTGGGGCTCCTCTTACGTGGTCAATGATTTCTACCGCCGCTTCGTCCGCCGCCGAGCCCCCGAGAGGCATTATGTTCGTGCCGCGCAACTCTCCACACTGGCACTGATGCTTGTCGCCGGCGGTGTGAGCTACCACCTGCAAAGCATTGAGCAGGCTTGGAAGCTACTGCTGATGATTGGCGCCGGCACCGGCGGGGTCTACCTGCTGCGCTGGTACTGGTGGCGGATCAACGCCTGGAGCGAAATCGTGGCGATGCTTTCCGCCCTCACGATCTCCCTGTTCTTGCAAAGAACGCAGCCATTTGCCGGCAGCGAGCCCGTCGTGTTTGCCAAAACGATGCTTGTCACGACGGTCTTTTGTACCAGCGTCTGGCTGGCTGTGACCCTCTTCTCTCGCCCCACACCTCTGGGGAGATTGGTCGACTTCTACCGCCGCGTGCGGCCTCCCGGCGTGGGCTGGCGGCCGATTGCCGAGCAGGCCCCAGACGTGCCACGCGTGATGTCCAGCTGGCACAATTTGCGCGCTTGGCTGCTCGGCTGTGCCCTGGTTTACTGCACCCTATTCGCCACGGGAAAATTCCTGCTTGGCTTTTGGCTCTTCGGCACGCTACTCCTCGCGGCCGCCATACTGGCCGCTTGGCGGCTTTACCGTGAGTTCGCTCGCCATGGCTGGGAATCGTTTGGATGACAGCGCGATCGGTTCGTGGTGGCGTCCACAAGCATCGGCACCCTCTATGACGACGTCCACTACTACCTCGGACTGACGCCCGAGCCTGCCTGTTTGGTAGGTAAGCGGGCTAGGTGCCCACCATTTCGTGATTGGCAAGGCCGTGCCCGACATCCGCCTCTTGGTCGTCGATCACCCCTAGCGTTTCCCTGAGTGGGACTCCGCCCAGTTTGGAACGCACTCCCTCCACTCCCCCACACGAAAGAGACAATGGGCTTTCTCTGCTGAATGGATGGGATGTCCTCCCACTTTGGAACGCGCCCACTCCATTCCGTTCCCTGACGAAGGCCGGACTGGCTGTCTTGGCAAGCGGTTATCAGACCCGGTCACTGGCGAGGAAATTGCTCCTCAGAGGCGGAGGGAATTGTTTTTGTGACCTGTGGAAGCGACCTCGCTGGGGGCAATCAAGGATTGTTTTGAGCGTAAGCAATGAAAAAGGCTCAGCGACTGAAAAGGAAGCAGCGGGCGCCACGGCGTCCACAACATGCCCAGCGGCCCCGGCGGCGAGAGGAACAACCACGTCGGGCCAACGAGGAACGGGAGCTGGCCTTCAGCTGCATGTCCGACGGCGTCAGCTTCCACGACCTCGACTACAACATCCTGCGCACCCACCAAGCCTTCGACAAACTCTTTCCGGATGCCAAGCTAGGCCGAACGAAGGGCTACAAGCTGGTCCACGGCCTCGACGCACCACCAGACTACTGCCCCGTGGCCAAGACCATGGTGAGCAAAAAGAGCGAAACGTGCGAGTTCGCCATGCGCGGCCGTTTCCTGTCGGTCCGCACCGACCCGATCCCGGACGCCCAAGGCAAAGTCAGTAGAATCATTCACATCATCCTGGACATCAGCGAGTGCAAACGGGGTGAACCAGCGGGAAACGCACCACCGGTTAAGTAAAGGAAAAATGACCAATTTCCTTTGGGACTTTCTCTTAGGACTCTTAGGGTGCATCCATCGGCGCCAGTCCATCCTTATTACCCGTCTCAATGAGAAAACTGGTAAGAAGGAAACCTACACCGTGTGCCTTGACTGTGGGAAAAAGCTTCCTTACAAGCCCAAGCGGTTCTGCTGCGAACAGATGAAGTCTCGCCGCCAGACCTCGGCAGTGCGTGCGGGCTTATTCAATTTGCGATCAAGTAACTGAGCTCCGACCGCCGGGTTGATTCTCGACTAAATAGCGAAAGCGGCTGCGATGAACAAAACCCTGGAGCAAAAACCGGTGGTCGGCGCGGAGCACCTGCGCCTCCTGATTGTCGAAGATAGGCCGGCGGATGCGGAGATCTGCCTGCGGAAGTTGACAAAGGCGGGATTCGAGGTCAGCGCCGATGTGGTCCAGTCCCCAGAAGAGTTTGCCGAACGGCTGCGCTCCCAACTCTACGACATTGTCTTGGCCGACTACAAATTGCCCGGCTGGACGGGAATGGATGCGCTGGAGAGCCTGCAACAGCAGGGAAAAGAAATCCCCTTCATACTAGTGACCGGCGTGCTGGGGGAAGAAACCGCGATGGAGTGCATCAAGAGGGGTGCCTCCGACTACGTCCTCAAGGACCGCCTAGCCCGGCTGCCCGTTGCGGTCCGCCGAGCCCTCCAAGAAAAGGCCCTGCGCGAAGAGCGCAACCAGGCGGAAGAAGAAATCCGCAATCTCAACCAGGAACTTGAGCAGCGGGTGAAGGAGCGTACCGCGGAATTGCAGGCCATCAACGCGGAGCTGGAGGCCTTCACCTATTCTGTATCCCACGACCTGCGCGCCCCTCTGCGCCAGATTGACGGGTTTGCCAAAATGCTGGCGCTGGATTATGGCCGCCAATTGGATGACAAGGCGCGGCACTACCTGGAGCGGGTGTGCGAAGGCGCCCGCCGGATGGGCAACCTAGTGGAGGATCTGCTGATGCTGTCGCGGGTCGGGCGGCGGGAACCGGAGCGACAAGTGACGGGTTTGAACTCTCTGGTGCAGGAAGTGTTGAAAGAGCTGAAGGCGGAACAGCAGGGCCGGGCGGTGGAGTGGCGCATTGGGCAGTTGCCCTTCGCCGACTGTGACCCGGCCTTGATGAAGCAGGTATTTTCCAACCTCCTCTCCAACGCCCTCAAGTACACTCGGCCGCGGGAGCGGGCCGTCATCGAAGTGGGCACGACCACCCGGGACGAGCAGAGCGTCATCTTTGTGCGGGACAACGGCGTGGGGTTCAGTATGAAGTACGCGGACAGGCTCTTTGGCGCCTTCCAGCGCCTGCACCGACAGGAGGATTTCGAAGGCACGGGCGTAGGGCTAGCCACCGTGCAGCGCATCATCCGTAAGCACGGCGGACGAGCCTGGGCGGAAGCGGGCCTCGACAAAGGCGCTACCTTCTATTTCATGTTGGGGAAGGGAGAAAACGAAAAAGTGGAGAAGCCTATTCCTGCTGCGGCGACGAGAAGTGAGCCATGACTCAAGACGAAGTGCACATCCTGCTGGTGGAGGACAACCCGGCCGACGTGGAGTTGACCCTGCACGCCCTCCGCAACAACAACCTCAAGAACCGCATACACGTAGCCCGCGACGGCGAGGAAGCCCTGGATTTCCTCTTTTGCCGGGGAACCCACCGCGACCGCAGCTTCGAAAATGCCCCCAAGCTGGTCCTGCTGGATTTGAAACTGCCCAAGGTAGACGGAATGGAAGTGCTGCGCGAGCTCAAGAGCGATCCGCGCACCAAGGCCATCCCGGTGGTCATCCTCACTTCCTCGAAGGAGGAAAAGGATGTGGTCAATGGCTACCACCTGGGAACCAACAGCTACGTCCAGAAGCCGGTGGACTTCGAGCAATTCCGGGAGACGGTCAAGCAACTGGGGCTGTACTGGCTGGTGGTCAACGAGCCGCCGCCGACGGACGCCTTCTCGGCCCGCTAGAATGGTGAAAACGCTGCCGGAGAAAGCTGAAGCGAGTGCGGAACCGTGCCCCGGCCTCCTCCGGGTCCTGGTGGTCGAGGACAACCCCGCCGATGCCGAGCTCTGCCTGCGGGAGCTGAAAAGAGCCGGCTGGGAGGTGGCGGCCGAGGTGGTTCAAACCGCCGAGGAGTGCGCCCAATGCCTGCGCGCCCGGGCCTACGACATCGTGCTGGCGGACTACGGCTTGCCGAACTGGACGGGGCTGGGGGCGCTGGAGTTGGTGCGCGCGCAGGGAGCGGACACCCCCTTCATCCTGGTGACCGGCTCGCTGGGGGATCAAAAGGCGGTGGAGTGCATCAAGCAGGGAGTCTCCGACTACGTTCTGAAAGACAATTTGATTCGGTTGCCCGTGGCGGTTCGCCGGGCCCTGGAGGAAAAAGCCCTGCGCGCCGAGCGCCGGCGGGCGGAAGCGGAAAGAGCCCGCCTGATGACCGCCATCGAGCAGGCCGCCGAGGCTATCGTCATCACCGACACGGAGGGGAAGATAGAGTACGTCAACCCGGCCTTCACCTGGATGAGCGGTTACAGCCGCGAAGAGGCCCTGGGCCAAACTCTGCTCCTCAAGTCGGGGCAGCATAACGAGTTGTTCTACCGGATGCTGTGGGAAACCATCCGGGCCGGCAACGTCTGGCAGGGCGAGATCATGAACCGGCGCAAGGATGGGAGTTTCTACACCGAGGAGATGAGCATCACTCCGGTGCGGGCCGCCGACGGCACCCTCACCCACTACATCGCCATCAAGCAGGACGTCACCGAGCGCAAGCGGGCCGAGGAAGAGCGAGCCCAGGCCCTGAAGCTGAAGGTAGCCAACGAAGCCCTTGAGC
>JALLOH010000209.1 GCA_027717655.1 Acidobacteriia bacterium AH_259_A11_L15 | reverse complement strand
TGGAGGCCCTGATCATACCCAGGTGGGGTGTCCAGTTTTAGAGGGGAGCACTACAGGGCCTTTGGTAGAGGCCCCAAGCGATTCGGGATGGCTAGGGTCGCCGCACGCGGAAAGTGGTGCGGAAATTGCGGCGATGTGCACCCTCCGCAGGGGAGACCAGTGAACATTGTGAACGTTGTGAACGTTGCCGAGCATACCTAGCCCATCCAGGCCGTCCTAGAAACCAGCATACCCACGAAGAATGGTTCGGAAGGGGCCCCGGCCGCGGATGCACGCGGCGATGTAGGAGACCTCTATCGACATCGACCGGGATTTGTTATACAAGAATAGAATCGATAGGAGAGGCGTAGGATATGCCTCAGGTTACCGTATCGCCTAAGTACTAGATTGTCATACCCCGTGAAATTCGGGAGCGACTCGGTCTGCGACCGGGCCAGCGGATTACGCTGATTGAGCGGGCGGGAGTGATTACTGCGATTCCCGACCAACCCCTGGAGAGATTCCGGGGAATTCTTAAAGGGATGCCCCGGGGTGAAGGCGCGAGAAAAGGGAGCGCGTCTAGTGGTCGTTATCGACTCCTTCGGGTGGATTGAATACTTCACCGACGGCCCCAAGGCCAGTGCCTACGCCCGCTACCTAGAGACTCCGGAAGAGATCCTCACGCCGGCACTGGTCACCTACGAGGTTTACAAAAAAATCAAATGTGAGCGAGGGGAGGAGCTGGCCAACCCCTGCTTAAGCCAGCTGAATAAGACTGAAATAATTGCCTTGGACCAGCCGATTGCGCTGTTGGCCGCGGCTCTGAGTTTGGAATTCTCTTTGCCGATGGCTGACGCTTTAGTCTTGGCCACTGCCCGGGCAAATGGGGCACGGCTCGTTACGAGCGATGCAGATTTTCGTAATGTGCCAGACGTAGACGTGTTGTGAGAGAATTCTCTTGAATTGCCGGTGGGGCGACACGCAAAGGTGGTGAGCCGATCCTCCGGGACATTGCCTGTCCGATCCAGCCTGTCCGGGAACAGCTAGCGGTCACGCTTACGTGACCAGGCTGCCGGTCGTCAAACCGAAGGATTTGCTCCGGGCTTTAGCCCCACGTCAGGGTCCCATCACTTGAAGGAGAGGGCCACAGACTGACAGGAGCGCCGCGATGGGCTATTTCCTCGTACTGACTGCGGCCATTC
>JALLOH010000208.1 GCA_027717655.1 Acidobacteriia bacterium AH_259_A11_L15 | reverse complement strand
CCCACATCTCTTCCAGCCGCTGGTACATCCGGCTCCAAGTCAATCCCACCCCGCGAGGCTATCCGCTTGCTGCACCAAGACGGCGTCCGCCTAGTGATGCTCACCGGCGACAGCCGCACCACCGCCGAAGCCGTGGCGCGCGAGCTGGGCATTGATGAAGTGATCGCCGAGGTGCTGCCGGAGCAGAAGAATGAAATCGTCAAGCGGTTGCAAAGCGAAGGCCGGATGGTGGCCATGGCCGGCGACGGCATCAACGACGCCCCCGCGCTGGCCGAGGCGCACGTGGGGGTGGCGATGGGCACCGGGACGGACGTGGCGATGGAGAGCGCGGGGATCACGCTGGTGAAGGGCGACCTGCGGGGGATCGCCCGGGCGCGGCGCCTGAGCCGGGCCACCATGCGCAACATCCGGCAGAACCTCTTCCTGGCGTTCGTCTACAACGGGTTGGCGATTCCGCTGGCGGCAGGGGTGTTCTATCCGATTTTCGGCTGGCTGCTCAGCCCGATGATTGCGGCGGCGGCGATGACTTTCAGCTCCGTGTCGGTCATCTCCAACGCCCTCCGCCTGCGCACCGTCTCCCTCTAGCCTCCCAGCTTGCGGTTGAGGAAGTCGATCATGTCGGGGTCGTCCCACTCCAGGGGGCCGATGATCTTCCGCACTAGGCGGCCCTCCCGGTCGATGATGTAGGTCTCCGGGTACATAAAGGTTCCGTAGAGGGTGGAGACGCGGCCCTCGGGGTCGCGGTAGTTGGCGAAGGTGATGCGGTGGGTGCGGAGGAACTCTTCGTAGGCGTCGGCGTCGGCGTCGACGCTTACTCCGAGGACAAACAGCCCGCGGTCCCTCAAGCGCTCATGCAGCCGTTGCAGCGAAGGCATCTCGGCCACGCAGGGCGGGCACCAGGTGGCCCAGAAATTCAGCAGCACCACTTGACCGCGCAGGTCGGCCAGCTCCATCGGGCGGCCATTCAGCTCGAACTGGAAGTTGGGGACCGGCTCGGAGGGTTCGGGCGAGTGAATCTGCGTGCGGGGGGGCCCAGAGGGCGGCCAGCAAGGCAATGGCCACCAGGCCCAGCACCACCGGCGTCACCTTGTCTTTCACCGACTTCTCCCCTCCGCTATAATGGGCGATTGTTTCGCCGATGAGTTCCGTCTCTGAGGGCCATTCACTCGTATGATGCCGGAACCGCAGGTC
>JALLOH010000207.1 GCA_027717655.1 Acidobacteriia bacterium AH_259_A11_L15 | reverse complement strand
AAGTCAATGAGGCGCGGGTAGGCGCTGGCGCCGGCCACCAGCAGTTTCGGCTTGTGCTCCTTGGCCAGACGCTCGAGTTCGTCATAATCAATCGTTTCCGTGTCGCGGCGGACGCCGTAGGGGATGAAGCGGTAGTGCTTGCCGGAAAAGTTCAGGGGATGGCCGTGGGTGAGATGGCCGCCGTGGCTGAGGTTCATGCCCAGCACCGGGTCGCCTTCCTGGAGCAGGGTTTCATAGACGGCGATGTTCGCCTGGGTGCCCGAGTGCGGCTGGACGTTGGCGTGCTGGGCGCCGAAGAGCTGTTTGGCGCGGTCGCGCGCCAGCGACTCCACGACGTCCACGAACTCGCAGCCGCCGTAGTAGCGCCGGCCGGGGTAGCCCTCGGCGTACTTGTTGGTAAAGACCGAGCCGGTGGCTTCCAGCACCGCCTCGCTGGTGAAATTTTCCGAAGCGATCAGCTCGAGGGTTTCGACCTGGCGGCGGGTCTCGTTGTAGAGGGCGTCGTAGACTTCGGGATCGACTTCTCGCAGGGGGCGGTTCTGGCGGGCTGCGGGGGAGGATTTCATTTGCTGGGGACAACGGCGGTCGGGCGTTCGCTCGCGGTAATCTTGTCGATGCGGCGCTGATGTCGGCCGCCGCCGAACTTGGCCTTCAGCCACTCCTGGACGATGGCCAGGGCGTGGTCGGCGTCCACCACGCGGGCGCCCACGCAGAGGACGTTGGCGTCGGTGTGCTCGGCGGCCATGCGGGCGGTGTAGGTGTCGTTGCAGGTGGCCGCGCGGATGCCCTGGGTCTTGTTGGCGGCTATGGCCATGCCCAGGCCGGTGCCGCAGACCAGGATGCCGCGGTCGCTTTCGGCCTGGGCCACGCTGTGCGCCACCAGCTTGGCGTAGTCGGGGTAGTCGACGGATTCTTCCGAGTGGGCCCCGAAGTCGATGACTTCGTAGCCCTTTTCTTGCAGCAATTCCTTGATGCGGTCTTTCACCTGGTGGCCGGCGTGGTCGGCCCCCAGGGCAATGCGACGGGCTTTTTCTACCATGGCGGTTTCCCTGGAAAGGATTCTCCCACAATCAGCGATAGGCGTTCAAGCTGAGCGACGGGGGAGGTAGTGTCCTGACTTGCCGAAGCGATCCTAGATTGTTCAACCCCGTGGCTCCTGCCACGGGGCCCAGCGGCGGGAGCCGCTGGGTTGA
>JALLOH010000206.1 GCA_027717655.1 Acidobacteriia bacterium AH_259_A11_L15 | reverse complement strand
GGGCAGGGCGGCAAGTGGAGAAGCTTGCAGGGCTATCGCGAGCCCGACCAGGAGAACTGCTGGAACCGTGCGCAGCCTGGAGTGCCAGCTCATCGGCTTCCCCGCGGGGTCGTCAAGAATTCTAATGCAGCGAGTTTCGTCGGCTCATGGGTTTCGGGTTATGGCGGTAAGATTCCCTTCTCCAGCCGAGGGGCGCCCGGGGACGGCGAGTGGGGCCAAGCTGAGAGAAAAAGTATATCTCAGGGGGCAGGCAGGGACAAGGAACGCGGAGCCGGGGTGGCTTGCCTTTCTGTCCCCCGGATAGGATACTCCCCTGGGCCTTAGCATTAGCGCTTCCCTCGAGGGAGCGATTGTGATAGCTTTGGCGCGAGCCCATGAGGGTGGTGACCTTGCTTCGTCTGTAGGCAGCCTCTTTCTTGACTACCTGCGACTTCAAGACTCGCTCTTCAATCAGACAGGCTCCTGCCTTGCTGAAGGGTCCTCTAGGAGGCAGTTGAGGAGTATATCGATGAAGAAACTCTATGTCGGCAATTTGCCTTTCCAGACTAGTGAACAGGAGTTGCAGGATTGGTTCGCCGAGGCGAGCATCCAGGTGGATAGTGTCACCCTGATCCGTGACAAATATACCAACCAGTTGCGCGGGTTCGGATTTGTGGAAATCAGCAATGACGACGAAGCCGGCCGCGCCATCCAGTTACTCAACGGGAAAGACTTTCAGAGTCGCCCTCTGACGGTGAACGAGGCCCGGCCCCGCCGCGAAGGTGGGGGGGGAGGGCGCGGTGGCAGTGGTCGCCGGCAGACTCGGAAGCAACCTCGCTGGTAACCCCTGCTTGCTGGGGGCCTTCTGCTGCCAGAGGAGGACCCATGCCTCACGGGGACAGGGAGAGCAGCGGCGGAATCCGGGAGGCTTCGTCTGGAAGTGATGGCTCATGAATGGCTAGGGTGATGGCCGTGTCGAAGGCGCGGCGGTAGCGGGTACCAGCTTCCCAGAAGCACTTCCAATAACAGGTACGGGCCTCTCCCCGCTCAGACGCCCAGGTTGCGTTGTGGCAGCGGTTTGTTTCAGGCGACGCAGGCTCTTCCAGTAGACCTAGCTCTTTTGATAGGAAGCGGCTTGGCTTGAGCGAATTGAAGGGCCTTGACCATATGAAACCCTTCTCTGTTGGATGAGGAATTGATCCGTTCGATACCACATATC
>JALLOH010000205.1 GCA_027717655.1 Acidobacteriia bacterium AH_259_A11_L15 | reverse complement strand
GTCGTGACCCGCGCCGGCACCACCGCGCACCCGGCGGCTTCCGCGCGCCGCAGCAGAAACTCGTTCAAGACGGCGCGCGAATACAGGGCAATGGGCCGGGAGAGCGTGAACTGGACCCGGCGGCCGTTGGCGGCAATCAGCTCGGCTTTGCGCACCAGGTTCTTTTCCACCCCGGCGTCGAGCAGGAAGGGGTAGCGTTCGAGGGTCTTCCAGGTGACGCCGCCGCCGCAGGGCTTCTCCCAGCCGCGGCGCTCTTCAAGAAGGGTGACGCGGAAGCCGGCGCCGGCCAGGCGCTCCCCGCACAAGGCGCCGGCCGGCCCGCCCCCGGCGATCAAGATGTGTTTCGATGCAGGCGTCATTTTCCAAACGCGCCAGTATAGCATCCAGAAGAAGCCTGTCATTCTGAGTCCCGAACCTTCGGGACGAAGAATCTCAACTGAGATGCTTCGCTTCGCTCAGCATGACAAGCGGTTTTATTGCAAGGGGAAGAAGGTGGCGAAGAACCAGGCCAGCAGGATGGCTTTGAGGAGGGCGCCGGCGTAGGCGCTGGCCAGGGCGCGGTAAAGCGACTCGGAAAAGAAGTACTCCAAGAGGGAGAGCAGCAGCAGCGGAATGGCTACTACCACCAACATCTGCTGGCCGCTGCCAAGAACCACGACGCCCAAAACGATGCTCCCCAGCAGCGCCAGCCGCCAGACCAGGAGGGCGCTCAGGGCAGCGCCGCCGCGCGCGCGCTTGCCGAACGTGCGCAGGAGCAATTCTTCGCCCAGCGCGTAAGGCAGCAGCACCGGCACCAGCACCAGCATCTTCCCCAGCCGCGCCCAGGTGGGCCAGAGGTCGAAGAGCTGCCAGGTGACGAACGCGCCGCCGACCACGACGACGTAGGCCGCCAGGGGGAGAGTGACGACGAGCTTGGCGGCGGTCTGCCGCCAGTCGCGCACCCACGGTTGCCGCCAGAGCACCGGCAGCAGCCCCAGCGTGGAAAGCAAGAGGACCGAGGGCAGGTAAGAGCCGTCGAGATGCAGGAAGCTCAGCGGATGCGACCAGCCGGCCAGCCCGAGCAAGTGGATGAGAACGATGACGCCGAGGCCTACGCCCAGCCCGTAGCCGAACAGGGGCAGCAGCGACCAGGAGCTGAAGCGCGTTTCCGGAACCACTTCGCCGAAGGGCTCCGGCGATAAGGCCCAGGCGGCCAGCCCTGCCAGGGG
>JALLOH010000204.1 GCA_027717655.1 Acidobacteriia bacterium AH_259_A11_L15 | reverse complement strand
TGCAGGTGCTGAAGAACTTCCTTTTCAGACAGGGTGTTGCCCTCAATTGCGGTGGTGGCCAGAGCACCCTTTGCAAGATACACTTGGAAGAGGTACCATGCAGTGGCGGGCCGCAGCGGTACTCGGGATATCCCAATACACTTCGACTGGCACTCCCCGAGCATGATCCACAACCGCGGTGGAGCTTGTGTCAAATTCGCGTTGAACGTGAGCCATGGGTGTGTCCTTTCATATGTCCTATCTTTTGTCTTCATTTGTGTCCTCTATAACATAATGATAATACATATGTTATATATATAGTGGCATCATTAATGTCCTAAAATAAACTACATAATCTGGCGCATTCTGTCAAGAAGAATTTCCGCATGCCTTAGTTCGGTGCACCTACGCCCGCTCGGCCTTCTACCCGACATACCTGTTCCTCGCAGAAGCTCTTGTCGCCAGAGTCCTTTGCGGCCGAATATAAGCCGGATATAATGAGAGGACATAGGGGGAGGACTTGCGATGGCGTTTCCGCAGACACGGATGCGGCGGTTGCGGCGCACTGAGGCGCTACGCAACCTGGTGCGGGAGACGCGGCTGACCGCGGCCAACCTGGTCTATCCGCTTTTTGTGGTCCCCGGCGAAGGGGTGCGCAAGGAAGTGCGCTCGATGCCGGGGGTCTTCAACCTGTCGGTGGACGAGCTGGTCAAGGAGTGCCGCGAAGTGAAGAAGCTCGGCCTCCCCGGGGTCATCCTCTTCGGCATCCCGGAGGCGAAGGACGAGCTGGGCTCGGGCGCCTACGCTGAAGACGGCATCATCCAGCGGGCGGTGCGGGCCATCAAGAAGGAAGTCCCCGAGCTGCTGGTCCTCACCGACGTCTGCCTGTGCGAGTACACCAGCCACGGTCACTGCGGTAAAGTCGAAAACGGAGAAATCCTGAACGACCCCACGCTGGAGCTGTTGGCCAAGACCGCGCTCAGCCAGGCGCGCGCCGGCGCCGACATCGTCGCCCCCTCGGACATGATGGACGGGCGGGTGGCCGCCATCCGGGAGACGCTGGACGTCAACGGGCTCGAACACCTCCCCATCCTCAGCTACGCGGCCAAGTACGCTTCGGCCTTCTACGGGCCGTTCCGCGACGCGGCGCATTCAGCGCCGCAGTTCGGCGACCGCCGCAGCCACCAGATGGACCCGGCCAACGTGGAAGAAGCCCTGCGAGAGGTGGCCCTGGATATTG
>JALLOH010000203.1 GCA_027717655.1 Acidobacteriia bacterium AH_259_A11_L15 | reverse complement strand
AGCTCTTCGTCCGGCCGGAAAACGATGCTGCTACCGGGATTGCGACCGAGGGTAACCGGCTCTTCCCCCAGGGCGAGCTTCTCCCCCTTGCGGCTGCCGCTGAGGAACTCCAGGCTGGCGGGCATAAATTTCTCCGGCGTTCGCTTATTTCCTGATGTGGGCGATGATGGCGGTGATGTTGTCGCTTCCGCCCCGCGCTTTGGCCCGCTCGATCAGGGCGTGGCACTGCTCGGCCGGCGGCTTGCCGTTGGACAGGATGCGCTGCATCTCCTCTTCCTCCACCAGCCCGTGGAGGCCATCGGTACAGAGCAGTAGCTTGTCGCCGGGCTCCAAGCCGGCACTGACCCGGTCGATCTCCAAGGAATGATCCGTACCCACCGCCTGCAGCAAGAGATTCTGGTGCTCGTGTCCGCGGGCTTCCTGCGGGGAGAGCCGCCCCATGGCGATCAATTGCTGCACGCGAGTGTGGTCCACGGTCAATTGCCGGAGCTGGCCGTCTCGGAGATGGTAGAGGCGGCTGTCGCCCACATGGACAAGCAACAGTCTTTTTGGAAACACCATCGCCGCGGTCATGGTGGTGCCCATCCCTTTCAGGGCCGTCTCCTGCCGGGCGCGCTCCAGAATGTTGCGGTTGGCGTCTTCGATCGCCCGGGCGAGCCAGCTAGTCAGCTTTTCAGGCTCGGCCAACAGGCCGGCATCGAACTCCGACTGAGCATAACGCTTGACGGCGTCCACCGCCGTCTGGCTGGCAATCTGGCCGCCCACCTCGCCGCCCATGCCGTCGGCGACCACCAGCAAGTAGGCCCGCCCTTGCAGATCCGCGGAGATATTCGCGGGGTCGCTCAATTCCCCGCCGCGGGTCAAGTCCCACAGCAGCAGGGAATCCTCGTTGGCCTTGCGCTGCAGGCCCACGTCGGACAAGGCGGACAGGTCAATGGTCACAGAGGCTCTCCCCTGGCCGGGCCTACTGGGCGTGTCGGCGGCCGACAACCCGCAGTCACGGTTTCTTTCCCCTTCCCCGACTATCGCACTACAACATCGAAGGGCTGGAAGTCGGTTACTCCCAAGTCCTGACCCCGGTCGGTGCAAGCCGACTGCCAGATTCTGCCGATGGCGTGCAGGTTGTACTTCCCCCTTGCCAAGTGGAGCTCACTGACCGGGATAAACAAAGTCATGTCGGAGTAGGACTGGCTATCGCGGCCGGGCGTGAAATCCAGAAACACGGCGAC
>JALLOH010000202.1 GCA_027717655.1 Acidobacteriia bacterium AH_259_A11_L15 | reverse complement strand
TGCTCCACGTAGACGTCGGCGAAGTCCCCGCCCCGCCGGAGCGCTTCCGCCAGCGCTTGCTCCAAGGCCCGCGCCTGCAGGCCGTGCTCCCGCTCGAAGAACTCCCGCGCGCTCACATCTTCTCCGGGACTTCAATCCCCAGCAGATCGAGCGCCCGCGTGAGCTGCCGCTGCACCAGGTCGACCAGCAGCAACAGGAAGGTTTTCTTCTCCGGGTCCGCTTCGCTCAGGATGTGGTGCCGGTGGTAGAAAAGATTGAACTGCTGCGCCAGGCTGAACGTCCACTTGGCCACCAGCGCCGGCTCCTGCTGGTTCACGGCCACGTCGGCCATCCAGCCCAACTCGGCGGCCTGCAGGGCCAAGGCCCAGAACTCGTCTCCGCTCGTCGAAGCGAAAAACCGCTTGGCCACTTCCGCGGAGACCCGCTCGGGCAGCGCCTCCAGCGGGTACCCCGGCTCGCTCTCTTTCAGCTTGCGGAAGATGTTCTGCGCTCGCACCACCGAGTACTGCAGGTAGGGCCCGGTCTCGCCCTCGAAACTGAGGGCGTCCTTGAAGTCGAAGACGATGACGGTGGTGCGCGTCACCCGCAACAGGAAGAAGCGCAGCGCCGCCACCGCGATCTTGTGCGCCAGGGCGTCCCGCGTGGCGGCATCCAGGTCGGCGTGGCGGCGGGCCACTTCCTGGCGGGTCGCCTCCTCCAGCGCGTCCAGCAGATCGTCCGCCCGTACCCCCACGCCCTTCCGGCCCGAAACTTCGACGAAGGGGCGCTTCTCGTCCTCGGGGGCAAGCTCGACTCCCAGCTCCCGGGCGCACCGCGGCGAGAGCCCCACCATCTCGTAGGCGAAGTGGACCGAGCGCGCCGCCTGCTCCCGGTAGCCCAGCGCCTCCACGCCGGCGGCCACGATGCTCTGCAGGTAGCTCTGCCGCGAATCGATGACGTTGTAGACGCTGGCCGCGCGCCCGAAAGCGGGCGCGTCCGCCTCGCCCCCGTCCGCCGTGCTCATCCAGACCGCGTGCCCCCCCGGGTAGGTGTGGAAGCGCCGGTAGCGAAACTCGCGCCCCAGCAGGCCGAACTTCCAGAGCTGATAGGCGATGTCCTTGCCTACGTAGGTCACCGTGCCGTTCGAGCGCACGATAATCTTGGCGTCGTCCAGCCCGCCGCCCGCCGCAGCTTCCTCTGCGCTGGGGGCCGGCCCGGTGCGCATCACCCAGCAGCCCTTGTTCTTGCCGCTGCTGGCGAACTCG
>JALLOH010000201.1 GCA_027717655.1 Acidobacteriia bacterium AH_259_A11_L15 | reverse complement strand
TCGTTGCCAGCACCAACGTCGGCGGCGTCGGCGGCTGGCGCGACGACTATGCACGATACTTCGCAGGCAAGCACGTGGTGGTCATCCCCGACCGCGATCCGCCTGGGCAGGCGTGGGCGCAGAAGGTATTGCGCGCCATGCATGGCGTCTCGGCCAGCCTGAAACTTATCGAGCTACCCGGCCTAGAGTCTGACTCTGGCCAGGACGTGACCGATTGGATCAGGGCCGGACACAGCAAAGGTGAACTGTTGAGCTTGATTGAGGCCGCCCCCTTGTGGACATCGTGCGCGGGGGAGAAACTGCTGCGTGAGTTAGAGGACTTCCTTCACCGCTTTGTAGTTCTGCCGCGCGGTGCGTTGCTTCCTTTAGCCCTGTGGACAATCGGCACGCAATGTTTCGAGCTCTTCGACACATTTCCCTATCTGATTCTTTGCAGCCCGCTGCTCCGCTGCGGCAAGACTCGTTTACTCAGAGTGCTGGCGCTATTATGCGCACGCTCCGAGCACACAGCCAACATCTCTGAGGCCGTGTTGTTCCGGTTGGTGGAACAGATGAGGCCCACGCTGCTGCTTGACGAAGCGGAGGCGCTGCGCGGGAAGACCGAACGTGCACAGGTGCTCCGCAACCTACTTAACGCGGGCAATCAACGGGGCGCCGTAGTCATGCGCTGCACTGAGGGCGGGAAAGGGATTGAGAGGTTCGACGCATACTGCCCGAAGGCCATAGCCCTCATCGGCGACGCGCCGGAGACGCTAAGAGACCGGGGTATCGTTCTTCGGATGCAGCGGCGAATACCAAGCGAACCGCTTGAGCGTTTCCTTTTCCAGCGAGTAAGAGCCGAAGCTGAGGATCTACGCAACCGCGTGGCCGAGTTCACCACAGCAGCGAGCGCAGCTATCGCCAGCGCCTATGCGGGCGTGCCCGATCTCGATTTTCTAAACGACCGTGACGCCGAACATTGGGCAGGTCTTTTCTCGCTGCTCAGCGTCGTTGATTCGTCGCGGCTACTGGAACTACGCGCAGCAGCCGAAGGACTCTGCGGGGCGAAAGCCGATGATGCGGGTGACGATTCTCTGATGGTACGCCTACTCCTTGACCTCGGCGAGATAGTTGCCGGGTTAGACAAAAGCTTCGTATCAACCAACGAAATTCTTTCGCGTCTCCGCGCCCGCGAGGACTCACCCTGGAACGGTGAAGTCGAGCTTTCGCCCCACAAGCTGGCGCGCTGGTTGCGGCCCTTCGACG
>JALLOH010000200.1 GCA_027717655.1 Acidobacteriia bacterium AH_259_A11_L15 | reverse complement strand
CAACTGCCCGCCCAGACCTAGCTGCCGGCATAGCTCCATCGCTTCCGGCTTTTCCGTCAGGAAAGAATCGGCTCCGGCTTCTACCAGGCATCCATCGGCACGCTCGCTGCGGAGAGCCCCGCCCAGGCGGGAGGAGGCTTCGACCAGATACTCTTCCAGCGGGGCGCCCGCCTGGCGCGCTTGAGACAAATAAAAGGCGGCGGCCAGGCCGGAGATGCCTCCGCCGACCACCACAATGCGCCGGGGGGTCACGAGCCGATGCGGTCCAGGACGATCGCTGCCAGGGCTTCAATCAGCAGGGGCGAGTCGTTGAGCGATTCGGTGCGCCAGAGCGTCACACCCTTGGTCCGGGCGGTGTCGCGAAAAGCGATGTCCACGTCGTAGAGCACCTCGAGGTGGTCGGCGACGAATCCGATCGGCGCCACCACCACGTGCCGGTGCCCCGCCTCGGCCAGGCGGTCGAGTACCGATTCCACCGTGGGCCCCAGCCAGGGCTCGGGCGTCATGCCCTGGCTCTGGTAGGCTAGGTGCCATTCTCGACAGCCGGCCTCCTCCGCGACTCGGGAGGCGGTTCGGCGCACCTGGGAATCGTAGGGGTCCCCGGTAGCGACAGTTTTTTCCGGCACGCTGTGAGCGGTCAGGATGGCGGGCGGCTCCGCGCCGGCAGCGCTGCGCGCCTGGTTCAAGGTGGCGCGCAGCTTTTCGGCAAATCCTTGAATCAACTGCGGCTGGTCGTGCCAGCTTTCGACGAAATCCAGCCGCAGCGGGGCTCCCTCCTGTGCCAGGGCCTCCTCCAACCGGGCCCGGTATTTGCCCACGCTGGTGCGAGAATGCTGGGGGGCCAGACAAACGGCTACCAGCCGCTCGAGGTTGTCTTTTTTGATTGTCGCTACTGTTTCGGCAATGAGCGGCTGCCAGTTGCGCATGCCGACATACACGGGGCGTCCAAGGCGTGCGGCCAACGCTTCTGCCTGGCGCCGGGTTAGGCGAAGCAGCGGTGAGCCGCCGCCAATCGCGGCGTACCGCCGCCTGATTTCCTCGACTACCGGCGGGGGCAGCGCCCGGCCGTTGCGGACGTTGAGCAGGAACTGCGGGAGGTCGTCCAGTCGCTCCGGGGCCCCATGGGCGAGCAAGAGCACCCCCCACTTCCCTGCCCCCTGGGGCGGGTGCTTCGCCTCAGGCATGGCGCGCCTGCGCTTTCTCCCCGCGTGCCAGGGTCAACTCGTGCACCCACTCTACCACTGCC